>JAHHKH010000307.1 GCA_018679695.1 Maribacter sp. | reverse complement strand
ACCTACCTCTTAGGGGTACATAATGCAGATGTTCCAGTATTTCTTTTGAAAGGCTTTTACTTAGCCATTGTTGTAGATTAGGATGTCCGGGTTCGGTGCCTGAAACTGTGTACAAGAGTATTTGCTTGTCTTTGATTATTGGCCAATTCTTGATCAACCATTTTCGAATAGTTGGTTTCATGGCTATGATAGAACTTCCCAAGATAAGCAGGTCGTAATCATCGGGATTTGGATTTTCCTTGTTCAAATCAAATACCGGAAAATCGTTGCGTTCATTTATCCAATAGGCATACTTCTTGGTACTACCGAATTTACCTGTATAAAAAATTGCTGCTTTCATCTTAATTATATCGTTTTTTCAATATTATCCGAATGTAAAGATCTGGCCGCTTAATTAAAATGATCTGCATCACGCTAAGCGTATTTTTTTGGTCCAAGATTCTGCAACATGATAACTAACCCCATTGGTAACCTTCCGATACTGATCATGGTCATTTTGTATGGTTCAAAGAGGCACTATCTTCCATGCCATATATAGTGAACGAGGATTTAAAATAGAAAGCAGCACCTATGAAAACTTCAGGGAACAATACATGTCAAAGTTGTGGAATGCCTATGAATGAACTATCCGATTTTGGCACGGACAAAGATGACAGTATAAACACCGAATATTGCCTTTACTGTTACAAAAAGGGAGATTTTACAGATCCCGGAATTACCCTGGAACAAAAATTGGAAAAGAACATAACCATAGCGGAGAAAATGGGTATGCCCAGGGAAGACGCTATCGCCTTGGCCAATGCCATAATTCCCAAACTAAAGCGATGGAATCGATCTTAATTGGAAGATAAAATAATAAAAATGAAGCCGTCTAAATCCCGTTTTTCTTTCTTTCGAATAATACAGGGCTTCGAAGGTGTATTTATTATGATTGCATGCTTTATAACCTTTTTCCTGAAACCTTTTCGAAAACGATGGGGGCTCAGTAAGGAGGAGGCAAAACGTAAATTACCAGGTGATGGATTGGTCATCGAACCAAAGACAAAGTTCACACATGCTGTAGCGATCAATGCTCCGGCTGAATATGTTTGGCCGTGGGTAGCACAAATGGGTCAAGGACGAGGCGGATTTTACACCTATGAAGCTTTGGAAAATTTGATTGGGCTTAATATTTACAATTCGGATGTCGTGCTACCCGAATTTCAAAACCCCAAAATCGGGGATATCATTCCTTTTGGTCCTGATAGTGGTTATCCCATTGTTATTTATGAGGAGGGTAGTGCCATGGCCATAGAGACCAAACTCAATCTAGAAACCAATAACGACTATGATCCCAATATTTCTATACCAGAAAACTTTTTACACCTTACCTGGCTTTGGTATGTTGAAGCCCTGAATGGGAACCGTTCCAGATTTATTTCAAGGAATAGGGTTGATTATGGCCCATCATTGAAAGCCAAGTTGATTTTCGGGTTTTTTAGCGAGCCGATCGTTTATGCAATGGACCGAAAAATGTGTTTGGGCATTAAAAAACGGGCGGAACGCCTGTATAAAAATAAAACGGAGCTCGAATCAATTCCAGGTTAGCTCTAAAGTCCTTTTATCTTTCCATAAGATCTTTGTGCCGAATTGCTCTCCCTCCCGATTTGAAATTTGATGTAACCAATGGCGATTCTTCTTGTTGGCATAACCAATCTGAAGTTTTTTGATTTCCGTGGGTACCAATCGCAAGGAGACAAGATGGCCGTTGGCGGTATCAATAGTTACAAAATACATAAACCCAAGATTCGCTTTATACGATTCGTGACCACGAATGCCTTCATAATCGTTAATAAAGTCACCACATCCGTAAATAATAGGTTTGTTTTTGTAGATTTCTATGCCCAACGGGTGATGCGAAGAATGACCATGTACGATATTTACTTCCGCCAGCTCAATAAGACTATGGGCAAAGTCACGATGTGCATCTGGAATGGCATACCCCCAATTACTTCCCCAGTGTATCGAGGCTACCACCACATCATAAGGTTGCTTGTATTGAGCGATTTCCCGACCAATATTTTTTACTGTTTCAATTGACAAACTATCCAATAAATTAACTCCTGGTTTGCTTTTGGTTGCCTTCCAGCTATGTGGGATGCCACTGGAATTCAAACCTAAAGAAAAAACCAGCACCCTGCCGTTACCTCTTCGCCTTAAAATACATGGTGCTTTTGCCTGATCTATATTTAGACCGACCCCACAGTAATCAATTCCGGCTTCTTTCAAAGTATTAAGGGTTTCCAACAATCCTTCTTGGCCCCAATCCAAAACATGGTTGTTCGCTAAAACGCAACAGTCGATTTTGGCTACCGTAAGGCAAGGAATATTTTCCGGATGCATCCTATAATTAATCCCTTTATCCGCATTGGTATTGCTTTGGGTAATACTGGTTTCTAAATTGATGATTCGGATATCAGCTTCTTTCATGGAATTTAGGGCATCACCCCAGATGTATTCATAATCCACAGGTTTTTCAAAATATCCATTGGTCCTCTCCGCCATGCTTACATATTCCTTGGCATTTTTCACATATGATTCATAGAGAATGGGATTGCTTGGGTGGTTCATTATTTGGTCAATGCCCCGACCGGTCATTACATCACCACATAAAAATAAGGTGATTTCCTGTTCCATATCAATAATTCGAGTTTATAAAAGTTGCATAAAATTAGGGCTATACCAAGACTCAGGGAATGATTGGCATCATAAGATCAAAAAAGCAACTCAAGCCGTAGATTTCCCCAGATAATATGCCAAAATAGGTAGTATACCATTCGTAGACCATACATATTTATAAAACCATAAATCTTAAAGACATACAATTGTACGACATTGAACAAGAACAAATTGAGCCATACCGCTAGCAAGGCCCAGATGGGATAGGTATCCATAAAGATTTGATAAGTTGGCTCAACCATTGCGACAATTATTATGGAAAGCCAAACGATGGTATTATATTTTATGGGCTTAAATACAATTGGAAATGTGAACAGTAAAATTGTAAGCGGTAAGACATGGAAAATGATTTCCACTAAAAATCCCATAGCGGGATAAAACAGTAGCGATTCAGGTATTAAAATGTGAATATCTGCAGGATAGACGATATTCCAATCGACCCAAATGGCCACAAATACAAAGAGAGCAACCAAAAGGGTATAACGAAAGAATACCAATGGAGTGGTCTTTTTATAAATGGGCGACCTTCTTTTCGATAGTAAAAGAGACAGGGTTGCTATCGCAATAATTGCAATGCTAATGGAGATTACCAGTGGATTAAGTTCGCCCAGAAAGCGCTTGAAAATCGAAGGGTTGCTATTATTTAATTGTACAAATGCACCTAGGAATCCAACTATAATAATCCCTAACATTAAGAATTGTACCCTATTCTCAGAAATCAAGGATTGAAAAGCACGAACCATCAGGTTTAGTTTATCGATTCGATTTTTTTAAACGATGTCGAATGCGCCAAACCAAGATTACACCAATCACACCCAGAATAGACATTATCCCCGCAAAGTAAAGCCATCCCCATTCAGAATATGGTAAAGGCCTATATTCGGGTTTGCGATCAAAGTCTATCCAAGGTCCTATGCGACCCATTATAAAAACAAGAACACGTATCGCATGCAAAATGATTGCAGCGGCAGCCAAGTTCAAGGTTTTCTTTATTTTCTGCCTATCTGGTGATATCCACCAATTCGCGGCTTGGAAAAGCCAGACCAAATCTATTGCCAACTCAATCAACAATAACAGGGATACCCAAGGCATAAGCATTTCCAACGCACCCTCGGAAACCATCCGAATTGTTAGGCTAAGAAGTATGCATGCCCCTAAGAATAGGAACGCTGCATACTGTCTTGGATTATATCGACTGAAAAACATATGTACTAGCTATTCCAATAATTTATTGGTATCACCCAATATCAAAATTTATTACCCTTTTAAGACATCAGTTCCATAAGACCAAAAATATTGCCTTCGGTATCCTTGCATCCCGCTATAAATCCAATATTCGGTATTTCGGTCTTGGGTTCCATTACCTGACCACCTAATTCCTTTAATTTGGAAATTGATACATCAATGGAATCTACCTGGATAAAATTGGTAATTTGCTGGTACTCCTTTTCCCTTTGCGCAATGCCCCCACTAATTCCTTTTTCCCCCGATTTGGTTTTGGTCTCTATTAGATAATAATCCACTTGACCACCCGGGAATTTTTCAATTTTCCAACCGAACATTTCTTCATAGAATTATTTTGCCCTAATGGGATTATCTGCCGAAATATCGAAATGTATTATTGATGCCATTTTTTTAATAATATATAAGTCAATTGTATCACCAACCAAGGAAGAAGGTCAATGAATTTATGGGTATTAATGTTCACTCTAGTTTTCTACACTTATTGAAATGGATGCCCCGCCTTCATCACCCATCAACATCACCATTAGGTTACCTTTTTCTGCTGCAAAATGGGTGCCTGTTCCTGCTCTAGTGGTAAAATTGATTTTAAAATCATTGCGTTCTAATTCCTTTTTATAATTTTCAATAGCCTCTTGTGATACGTCTTCGTATATAACCACCCAATTTTTACCTTTACCCATATCTTGGGTGTTCACGACAACAACTTTACCCTCCTTAAATTCGGGAACCTCATTCGGGATTTCTTTGGGCCAACTTTGAATGTTCGCATCCGTGGTAAAAGTTCCTTCTTCGGTCTCGATTACGATCTTTTCGTCATCGAGATCAACATTGGCATTGTCACCAATTGCTTTTTCAATGATTTTTTCTTGGGTTTTTTCTGCCGCTCTTTTGCAGGAAGTAGTTATTGCCACTAATGATAGTGTTACAAATAATGCCATCACCCTAGTCACCTTGATCAGATTAAAATGTTTCATTGTAGAATGTTTTATTATGAATATTGTTTATGATAACCTTATAT
>JAHHKH010000304.1 GCA_018679695.1 Maribacter sp. | reverse complement strand
GTATTAAGAGTCGCTATTATGGGTCTTGGCGGTTATGGGACCCGCGTTGCCAAAGCCATGGTCGCTTGCAAACGTGCGAAGCTGGTTGGAGTGATCAGTGGTACGCCTTCGAAAATCGCGAAATGGCGGTCTGAATATAACCTCCCTGAAAAAAATTGCTATAACTATGAAAATTTTGATCGCTTAAAAGATAATCCCGATATCGATGCGGTCTATATCATTACCCCAAACGGATTACATTGTGAACAAGCCATCAGGGTAGCAAAAGCAGGAAAACATGTAATTTGTGAGAAGCCTATGGCCATCAATGCCGAGGAAGGGGAACGCATGGTCAAAGCCTGTAAAGCGGCCAATGTAAAATTACTCGTGGGTTAGCGGATGCACTTTGAACCAAAAACCGTTGAGGTAATCAGAATGCGAAAGGCGGGCGAATTTGGTCAGCTTAAGTTTTTTCAAGGCCAGTCAGGCTTCGTTATTGGGAATCCCGATCAATGGCGATTGAACAAGAAATTATCGGGCGGTGGGGCCATGATGGATATTGGTATTTATTCAATAAATGGGGCCCGCTATATGCTTGGTGAGGAACCCATTTGGGTTACGGCCCAGGAGACCAAAACAGATCCGGTAAAGTTCAAAGAGGGCATTGACGAGACCATTCAATTTCAAATGGGTTTTCCCAGTGGGGCCGTGGCATCATGCCTATCAACCTATGCTATGCGACATTTGGATCGTTTCTTCATGACCGGGGATGACGGATGGATGGAAATGAAACCTTCTACAGGATATGGTCCCATCAAAGGGCGTACCCATAAAGGGGAATTAATGCAACCGCATAGTACACATCAAACCTTACAAATGGATGGTATGGCACAGATCATTTTTGAAGGAATTGAACCAATCGTACCCGTTGATGGTGAGGAAGGATTGAAAGATTTAAGGATTATCGATGCTATTTTCTTGGCTGCAAAAACTGGTAAAAAAGTGATGCTGCAATAAAAATTGCTACTTCTTGACGCTGATCAATACCGCTTCGCAACTCTTAAGATCGGAATTCAGGACGATGTTCTCCGCGGTCCTTCCATCGGAAATCTCAATAGCTACGGTATTGGGGGCATATTTTCCTAGATTGTGCGCATAAAGAAACAAATCGTTCTTTTTGTTGGGATCTAAAGTAATTTCAATAGGTTTTTTGTGGTAGGTCAATAAGTGTTTCGAGATTACAGTAATTCCGTTGAGGTAGATAGAAACGATATCGCCGTCTTGTCGACCATGGTCCCAGATATTGATTTTTATTTTTTCATTCTTAAAATCCAATTCCTTTACATAGGTAATATTTCGACCATCGAATTCCATTCTTTTTGGTGCAGTTGCAACTTTATCGGGCGCCGATTCAATTTTTTTTGGTGTCTCGATCTTCGTCGTACTATTGGCTTTAGAGGCGTTCAATAGTTTGGCTCTTTCTTTTCTGGCATCGGAAATCTTATTTCGGATAGAAAAATAAGGAGTTGAAAACTTGGCAATATGAAACTTGTCCTCGGGGAACATCTCAATCCCCACCACCTGATAATTATCCCCAGAACTAATATTTTTGGCTAAAACGATTCCGTCTGCCTTACCTGTGTTTTTAAATGTACCCAGTTCCTGAACCACCATGTCGTCTTTTGCAAGGAAAAAGCGTATTGATTTTGTCGCGGCTATATTGATGGTATTCCATTCCAATTCGGCAGGATCCGGAATGGTCCAAATGGTACTGCTGTTGGGGGAAGTAATACCTATCGAAGATTTAAGAATGTCGTAATCTTCAACTTCATTAAGGGATTTGAGGCCGTTTCTCCCACTGAGGGAGTTAAGGCTAACTACAAATTCATTATCCAGCGTAGAGAAATCAAATCCATTGGAATTACCCTGTGAAAATTGACACAGCATACATACACAAAGAAAAACAATAGCTCTCATCGTTAATTGAATTACCACTAGTAAATTGGCATATCTAGAATCAAATGT
>JAHHKH010000299.1 GCA_018679695.1 Maribacter sp. | reverse complement strand
GCATAATTTCTGCCTGCAGTGTACACCGTGATTCCGATGTAAAGATTTTTATCATCAACCAACATTTTTATGTCGGATTGCTTCACTGCCTGTATGGAATCAGATGGAAAGTATTCCCAAAAATCATGGGCGCTTTCAGCAGATTCCCATATGGCCTCATCAAGAACACCATCTGGTTTTATTTGGGTATTCGTTATGTATTTTACAGTAAAACTCTTGTGTTGGTCTTGTGCAAAGCAATAAAAGAAGGAAATAAATAGTACTAAGGCACAAAGGGATTTCATAATAAAGTATTGAATAAATTAACGCCAAATTTAAGGGTTTGTAGCGTTAAAAAAAGCTTAAAGTTTTATTGCATGCACTAGGACCAATTTTCTCAATACTAGATATTCAACCAATAAGTGAATTTTAAATTGATAGAACGATAACGGGGAGAAAATTGATTTACGAAATAATTGTCATTATAGACGATGAATAAATCGGAAAGTGGGGCAAAACGCCATTGTAAGCGAGAGTTGAAACCCAAATTATCCCTTTGATTGCTATATTGAACAAGGGTGGACCAGAATAGCGATTTGCTAAATGTGATTTCAGCTTTAGGACTGATCAGCCAGAGACTTGCGCTGGGATACGGGTCTGGTAACGAAATATTGTCATAATTGAAAGCCAATGAAATTTGTGCCTTAGGCTGTAATCGCAAGAAGACCGTTCCTCCCAGTGAGAATATATCACCATTGAAGAACCTTCCAATTTTTGACCTTCCCATAAAGGAAAGTACTTTGGCCGAATTGGACATATACTCCAGATTTATACTATTATAGTGGTAGCCCATATCGTTGGGAAGGGGAATACCCCCATCGGTGTTAGTGGGATCAAAGACGTCTGTAGCTGTTAGAAACGTATAACTACCAGTGAAACCTACTCCTAATTCTGACTGGTCTTGAAAACCAATTCTTCCCGAGAACATAAGGTCTTGATCCGTTTTCCTATAGTCCAAACCAGGTCTCCAAGTAATTATAGGGAACAGCTCGAAACTGTAGGAATTAATCGATTTGCTCTTAGGCCAGAAAACCCTTTCAAAGGAAGTCGCTGATTTTAGAATATCGGTACGGGGTATGAATCCAAGGTCCGATTTAAAATCTTCATTGATATAGGCGATATCACTGAACACATTAAAATATCTGGATCGACGTGATAAGAATGCCCCTGCGGAATAATTACCCTCTTTATCATCGGGTTGGAAAGATTTATGACCGTAAAATTTACCGATCCACCTATTGTTCTTGGATGCCAGATTGTAATCGATGCCCAAGACTCGATTATAAGTTTCATCACGTTCAATAAAATCGTAATCTTTTAACGACTGCCTATTAATGAAGAACATTCCTATGTTGGAACGTGCAAATAGCTTTTTTTGTATGGCCAACATGGTATTGTTGTTTGACGCTATTTGATTGTTCCTGTCTTCATCGGTCTGTATACTCAATACGCCCAAGCGCCAATTTTCATTTAATTTTCCACTTAATCGAATTCCCCCGATTATCCTATTTTCTATGGTATTACCAGCGGTATCCTGGGCGATTCCTATGCGCCTTGAAAAAAATGGATTGGCATCGCGACTACCGCCAAAACTTCCGAAGAGATCACTATTGTCGATAAAGAATTGTCGCTTTTCCGGTAGTGAAACCTCGAAACGTGTAAGGTTGGTAATGATGTCGTCTACTTCAACATTCGAAAAATCGGGATTCACGGTAATATCCAGATTCATGCCATTACCAATGGCGATTTTAGCATCTCCGCCTACTTTTAGGGTGGTATTACCCATATCCGATTCAAAGTCTTTTTCCGAGATTGCATTGACATATGGAATTAGGGCCAAAGGTGTTTTGGATTTATTGAGTGGTTTTTCAAAATGCATATCGCCCATAAATGCCAAACTTACCAAGAACTGTCCTTGTGGTACACGATGCCAAGTACTGCGTTCGTTTGTCTGCATATCGAATCGATAGCTTTGAAAACGCCATTTGGTTTCCCCATCCTTGAATTTAAAGGAGGACAAGGGGATAGCCATTTCAGAAGTAAAATAATCCCCATGTATTTTGGATTCACCTTTCCATTTCACATCCCATGAAGTATTGAAACCCCTTAAATCCGATCCGCCTCCCGAAATCAATACTTCCCGGCGAACCCCATAGGGATTGATCCCGAATAAAAATGCATTCGTTCCATCATTAAAAGTGTCAAAAACCAAACTCATGCTATCGCCATTACTGGCACGAAAGTCTCTTTTTAACGAGGGGGTTATCCAATTACTACCAATCGATTTCACGATAAGACCTATATAAAGATGGGTACTGCTCACCACCATTTTTATCTCGGTCTGCTGTTCAGCAAGTACTGAATCTGTTGGAAAATACTGTTGAAAATCCCGGGGTCCGTCGGCAGTTTCCCAAAATGATTCATCAAGAAGCCCATCAATCACAGGGATTTCAGAGACAAATTTTACCGTAAAGGATTTTGAAGTGGTTTGGCTGAGTAAGGGGGTGGTGAAAAGGAGAAGGAAAAGGGCATAAATAGCTCTCGTCATTGGTCTGTAATTAGGCAATGCTCAAATGTACAGGTTTAAATTGTTAATCTAAGCTTCATCCGCTTTCTTTTTTGGGGCACGTTTGGCTTCCTTTAAACTCTTCATAAGCATCCATTCGATTTGGCCATTAGTACTACGAAATTCGTCCGCAGCCCATTTCTCTATGGCTTTCAACATTTCTTCGTTCAAACGTAATGCAAAGGCTTTCTTTTTGCTCATATCAAGGTTAATTAAGCCTATCTGTTTTTATCGCGTTCCAATACTGCTTTCATAGTATTGGAGTGGCTTAGACGTACAATACTTATGACTTGCCATCCTTGTTTCGCCAATGAGTTAAGTTCATCTTCGAAATCCAAGTCCTGATTACCCAGAAACTTTTCCTTTTGTTTGATTATCCTATACTCTTTCATATGCTTTCTTTTAAATAAAGTGCGATCACATTTTTGGCCTGTTCTGGTTTTTGGGTACCTATCAATAACTTTTTACCCGATTTAAGTATTATCTGTATACCCTTATTACCTTTAACATTTAAAGCTCTTCCATTACCAAGTGAAGTTTTAAAACCCCACCCGCCGTATTCCAAAATCGGTTTGTACGTTCTAACATAACAATTATCAATTTCTGTCCAGGCTATTTTTTTAGCGGAAGTATGGAATGGTAAGAATTGATATTGGATTCCGCTTTCATCTATTTCTGTATGTAACCTGAATAAATAAAATAATATCAGAAATGGGAGAACAGATGCTATTACAATCAGCTGCCCAGTAGAATCATTGGGACCCACATTGCCAACAGCTTCATTTGTATAATACCATTGATAGAGTGAATATCCCAGGAATAATACTGGCAATGAGAGTATTAGCATTAACCACCATTGGTTAAAGCGCTGTGTCTCTGAGAATACCCTCATTCCTAGTGATTCAAAGTTCCTGCATTAACTATAGGGGAAGCATCCTTGTCCGAACAGAGCACTACCATTAGATTGCTGACCATAGCGGCTTTGCGTTCCTCATCCAAATCTACCAAATCTTTTTTCCCTAATTCTGCCAAGGCCATTTCTACCATACTCACGGCACCTTCGACAATTTTATGCCTTGCTGCGACTATGGCGGTAGCTTGTTGTCGTTTGAGCATTGCATTCGCAATTTCCTGTGCATAGGCCAGATATCCTATTCGCGCCTCCAAAACTTCAATTCCGGCCATTGATAAACGTTCTTGTACTTCTTTTTCGAGTGCCTCGCTCACTTCATTAACACTGGAACGTAAGGTTATATCCTCAACATGGTCATCATCGGCGAAGTTGTCATAAGGATACATACTTGCCAATTTACGAACGGCTGCGTCTGTCTGTACACGCACAAAGTTCTTATAATCATCTACGTCAAAAGCGGCCTTATAGGTATCGGTTACGCGCCAAACCAATATAGTACTGATCATAACAGGATTCCCCAACTTGTCATTTACTTTTAGGCGTTCACTGTCAAAATTACTTGCGCGCAATGAAATTTTCTTTTTTGTATACAGGGGATTTACCCAGAAAAGCCCATTATTTTTTATAGTCCCGACATATTTACCGAATAAAAGTAATACCCTTGAGCTATTGGGGTTGACCAAAACAAACCCTGGGAACATTAATACGGCAAGAATAATCGATAGAACTGCCCAAAAATTTGGCATCCGTATCAGAAATATGAGTCCTCCAAAGAATAATAGTAAAAAGAGCATAAGCATTATATAACCATTGATTGGCGTTGTGTTTTTTTCTTGTGTCATGATATTTTGTTTAGTGATATTAAAATGATATCATAAAGATATGAA
>JAHHKH010000288.1 GCA_018679695.1 Maribacter sp. | reverse complement strand
ACATATACTGTTACCGAACATGCAAATTCCTTTGCCTTGGGATATAATAGTAGCTACCTTTAATTGGTTTTCCCTCCGTCACCTAGTCTTTACAGACACAAAATCATTAGTTCGCTTACTATTGATTTTTCCAAGTTTATTGTTGAATTAAACTAATAGCAATGAATATAAGTCTAAAATTAATTTTGATTTGTACGTGTATTATTATGTCCATATCATGTTCCAAAAGTGGCGATGATATGGTTAATGACGTATCCCATCTCTTACCAAAGGAATTATTGATCCAGCACTCGTCGGGTCTTGGGTAGGTACAGTCGAAGGCAGTTTTGGCTCTGCAGATATAACAATGATTCTTAAAGAGGATGGCATGTTATCGGCCGAAGGCACTACTGATCTTTATTGCCTGATCAATGGCAACTGGGAGGTGCTTGATGATAGATTCAAAATTAAAGGTAATGATGAATGCAATGGCACATCAATAAGAATGAATGCACTCTATTCTAAAACTAAATTGGTAGGGAATTGGAACGCAAGTAGCGGAAATTCGGATACTTTTTCTGTAGGAAAACAGTAATAACGGGCTTAATACCTCAATAAGTATCCAAGCGGCAAAATATTTTGAAATTCATAATGAACTTATGTTTTCAAATTCCCTACCAATGAGCTCAGGATATAAAAGGCTATTATTGCAGGCACTGCCAAAAACTTCATGGTCATAAGGAGAACCAAACTCACAATGATAAAAATATATCGTTGTGAATTATCGCTAAAACTCCAATTTTCGAATTTCAGGGCAAACAGTTCGATTTTTGAATTCAACAAATAGGCACTTAATACGGTTGTACCTATTAAAAACCATTGGTTTAGGATTATACCGTTTAATAAATCATTACTATGGTATAAGAGGATTAAAGGAAGTGAGAGGATTAACAATGCATTTGCCGGTGTAGGTAATCCGGTAAAGGAACTGACTTGATTTTCATCAATATTAAAATTCGCCAAACGATATGCCGAAGCCAAGGTTATTAAAAACCCTATAAATGGTACAGGCGATAATTTAAGTCCTATCCAAAAGGTATCATTTGTCGCTTGTGAAGATAAGTCCAAATTCCATCCTCCGCTCATCGACATCCCCAATAACTGAAACATAATAATACCAGGAACCAGTCCACAAGTAACCATATCGGCCAAGGAGTCCAATTGCAGGCCCAAATCACTTTTAATATTGAGAAGGCGTGCAGCAAATCCGTCCAAAAAATCGAAAAATATCCCCAGTAATACAAGAAAAGCAGCCAGTTCTAATTGGTTTAAGACAGCGAATACAGTTGCAATACTGCCACAGAGAAGATTTATAAAGGTGATTAGGTTGGGAATATGACGCTTCATGAATGGGTCGTTTGTGTAAAAATAAGACAATTTTGAAGTACTCTAAATGTACTAAAATTAAAACTTACTAAAGTTCCTGATCCGCAATATATTTTGGCCTGAAAAGTAATCTGATAATACTACACCTTTAGTAAAACCAATGTTTTAGGTTCGAACTCAGCATAGCGATAATAGAAAACCATTACTCTATTTAAGAACTATTAACAATAAATCCCCAACTCAACAATTTATTCAGATATTTGCGCATGAATATTTCCGACAACCAATGATGGGGTTAAAAAAACTGTATTTCTTTTTGATTTTTTTGCTTTCCATAGCAAGCCATGCCCAGGTTCCAAAGTTATCACCCATATCAAAAATAAGTGTGTTGACCTGTGGTCCGGGAAAACAGCTTTATTCGACTTTCGGGCATAGTGCTTTTCGGGTAAAAGATCCGGCTTTGGGGATAGATGTCGTTTATAACTATGGCGTATTCGATTTTAATTCCAATAATTTTTATGTGAAGTTTGCCCAGGGCAAATTGGATTATATGCTTGCACGTCAGCAATACTCAAATTTTATCCGGGAATATAAATATGACAAACGATGGGTTAAGGAACAGGTAATGTCTCTATCCCAAGAAGAAATAAATGAGTTGTTCCAATTTTTAGAGCATAACTATTTGCCGGAAAATAGGACCTATCAATACGATTTTTTTTATAACAATTGTTCTACAAAAATTTGGGATGTTCTGAAAGTTGTTTTTGGTGAAAAACTAAAATTGGATGCGGACTACCTTAGCTCACAATTTACGCATCGCGAACTTATCCGTCAAAATATGCCCATAAATTCATGGTCAGCGTTTGGTATTGATTTGGCCTTGGGATCGGTAATAGATGATTTGGCAACACCTAAGGAGCATATGTTCTTGCCACTATATGTAATGGAACAACTAAATACTTCCCAATTAGATGCAAAACCTATAGCCCCTAATGAAGTTTCAATATACCAACCCATACCAATTGATAATAAAGATAACTTTTTACTTACACCTCTTTTTTGGTCCATCGTATTAATGATTGTGGTTATGGCCATTTGTATAATCGACTTTAGGCGTAAAAAGAGAACAAAATGGCTCGATTTTTCCTTGTTTTTTGTTACAGGGTTCGCCGGAATCGTTATCTTTTTCCTCTGGTTTATGACCGATCACACAGCAACTGTAAATAACTTCAATTTACTATGGGCTTTTCCCTTGAATTTTGTTTTTGCCTTCTTGCTTTGGAAAAAGAATCCATTTTCCAAAGTAACCGCTGGGTATTTGATAATGCTCCTTATCTTTTTGCCGTTGGTCGTCGTACTATGGTTTATGGGGATTCAAAGATTTTCACCCGTAATCATTCCCATTCTTGGTGCCTTGGATGCAAGGTATACCTATTTATTCCTAACCACCAGAAAAATAAACATCCCCTTCTAGATGAACCTGATTTCCGTAGAAAATATTGCCAAATCATACGGTGAACTCGTTCTTTTTGAAGGAATTTCCTTTGGAGTAAATAAGAATCAAAAGATAGCCCTGATAGCCAAAAACGGAGATGGAAAAACATCGATATTGAATATCCTCTCAGCTAAGGATGTTCCGGATAAAGGATTGGTCAACTATCGTAAGGATATCCGCGTTTCTTTTTTAGAGCAGGAACCAGATTTAAATCCAGACTTAACCGTTGAACAAACCATATTCGCTTCAGATAATGAAGTGCTCAAGGTAATTTTGGACTATGAAAACGCATTGGGGAATCCTGAGGACGAAGACACATACCAGAAGGCCTTTGAGGCTATGGATCGTTTTGAAGCGTGGGACTTTGAAACCCAATACAAACAAATTCTTTTTAAACTAAAATTAGAGGACCTAAACGCTAAGGTAGAACTGCTTTCCGGTGGGCAAAAAAAAAGATTGGCCTTGGCAAATGCACTAATCAATAGGCCTGATTTATTGATTTTAGACGAACCTACCAACCATTTAGATCTGGAAATGATAGAATGGTTGGAACACTATTTTGCAAAGGAAAAGATGACCTTGTTCATGGTAACCCATGATCGTTATTTCTTGGAGCGGGTCTGTAATGAAATACTTGAGTTGGATAACGGTGTGCTTTATCCCTATAAGGGTAATTATTCTTATTATCTGGAAAAGAAGCAAGCACGAATTGAGCAGGAAGCTTTAGAACAGCATAAATCAAAATTGCTCTTTAAGAAAGAACTGGCTTGGATGAGACGTCAACCCAAAGCCAGAACCACAAAATCCAAATCAAGAATTAATGACTTTAAAGTTATTAAAGAAATAGCACACCAACGGCGAAAGGATCATGAAGTGCAACTGGAAATAAATATGGAACGTATTGGGAGTAAAATCCTGGAGCTACATAAAATTTCCAAATCGTACCCAGACAAACTCATCTTAGATCAGTTTGACTATAGTTTTACTAAAGGCGAACGTGTTGGCATTATAGGGAAAAATGGTACAGGAAAATCAACATTCTTGAACATCCTTGCTGGCTTGGACCAACCGGATGCAGGTAAGGTTATTGTTGGCGATACCATAAAATTTGGCTACTATACCCAGAAGGGGATAGCCACTAAACCAGGCCAAAAAGTTATTGATGTAATTCGGGAGTTCGGTGATTATATCCCCTTAAAAAAAGGACGTCAAATTTCTGCGCAACAATTATTGGAACGTTTTCTTTTCGATAGGAAAAAGCAATATGATTTTGTTGAAAAATTAAGTGGTGGTGAACGTAAACGACTTTATTTATGTACGGTGTTGATTCAAAACCCAAATTTCTTGATTTTGGATGAACCTACCAATGATCTTGATATTGTAACTCTCAATGTGCTGGAAAGTTTTCTGCTCGATTTTCCAGGTTGTCTCCTGGTCGTTTCCCATGATCGGTATTTCATGGATAAGATTGTAGATCACCTGTTTGTTTTTCGAGGTGATGCCATAATTGAGGACTTCCCCGGGAATTATTCCGACTTTAGAGCTTATGAAGATAGCACCCTAATAGAAAACAGGATAAGAAAAAATAGTACCCAAGAAAATCCTGGTGGTAAGGGCTCTTGGAAAACGGCTGACAGTAAAAACAAACTATCCTATCTGGAACAAAAGGAATTCAATTCCCTTGAAAAGGAAATCCAAAAATTAGAGGAGAGGAAAAAAGAAGTTGAATATAGCTTCACCGAAGGCAATCTTTCAGGCCAGGATATTGATGCTATGTCTATTGAACTTAAATCAATCTCGCAATCCATTGAAATTAAAACTGAACGTTGGTTCGAGCTTTCTGCTATGCTAGAAGGGTAATGGGGAAATAAACCATGCTATGTTTTACCGATTTTTCAACTATTTAAGATTCATTTTCAGCGCTACAAACCAACATGGAATCCACTCGCCATTCATCTATGATTTCGTCACAAAATGCCTGTATAAAAAATCCAAGATAAAAGGACCTAAAATTACTGGAATCCTATTCAAATGTATTTTGTATTTCAATGCAAAAAATATCAGCATATTCCCTAAGGATATTCATCTCGAAAGTAGGGTAATGAATGTGTTTCCAAAGATCGAATTCAATAAACATCCTTTCGATATCATCTATTTGGAATATCCCTGTCCCGAATTCCTCAATCCTGTAATACAGGATAATAAGTACCATAACGATTCCATAGTATTAGTGAAGAACATTCACAAAAGCAGGGAGAGTACCATGAATTGGGAAATGTTTAAAAATAGTGAAGAGGTAACTGTCTCGGTAGATTTGTATTATGGCGGAGTATTATTTTTTAGAAAAGAACAAGTAAAAGAACATTTTAAGATTAGAATTTAAACCCGTAACTTTAAAAATTAACTTTACTATTATGGAGTATCCAATTTATACAGTGCTTGGTATACTTTTTGTAATTTATCTGTTTATCACGATTTACAATAGAAATAAATCCAAAAGAAGAAGATCAAAGAAATTTATGGATGGTTACCAACGTGAAGACAGAAAAAAGAAAGAGAAGTAACCGCAAGAAGAACAAAGAATTGCATGAAAATTTATACTAAAACCGGTGATAAAGGCACTACTGCCCTTTATGGAGGTACACGTGTCTCAAAAAATCATATCAGAATAAATAGTTACGGTACAATTGATGAATTAAATGCTTGGTTGGGTTTAATTCGAGACCAAGGGATAGATTCCTATTCTAAAAATCTACTTACCCTTATTCAGGATAAACTTTTTACCATTGGGGCAATTCTGGCCACAGATCCGGAAAAAGCACTCTTAAAAAGTGGAAAAGAGCGTCTTAGCATTCCAAAAATCAATGCATCCGATATCGAATTATTGGAAAACGAGATGGATTATATGAATGATTCCTTACCTCCGATGACCAATTTTATCCTCCCTGGCGGTCACACCATCGTGTCATACTGTCATATAGCCCGTACTGTCTGCCGCAGGAGCGAACGCATGACCACCCAGCTTTTCGAAAAAGAACCATTCGACGAGATCATATTGTCTTACTTAAATCGACTATCAGACTTCCTCTTTGTATTGGCACGAAAATTGTCCAAGGATTTAAAAGCGGATGAAATCAAATGGATTCCCAAGAAAAAGGACTAATAAATCCTGATTTTCTTCGTTATCAAACTATTAATGCGGAAATAATTGAAAAAAATCTTGGCTAATTCAAGATAAAAATTACTTTTGCAAAAAATTAAAATCAAAACATTACCATGTATTGGACATTAGAACTAGCATCTTATTTGAGTGATGCACCTTGGCCAGCTACCAAAGACGAACTTATCGATTATTCCATTAGAACAGGAGCCCCTTTGGAGGTTGTTGAAAATTTACAGTCTATGGAAGAAGAGGGTGGTGAAATTTACGAGTCCATCGAAGAAATTTGGCCTGACTATCCTACAGAAGAAGATTACCTCTGGAATGAGGATGAGTATTAATAAAAATTATCATTTACAATAAAAAAAGTCTCCTTGGAGGCTTTTTTTTGTGACTATATTATAATGTATAGCCTAAGAAAATAGCTATCAAAATGTTAACTTCGCAGGGAAAATATAAACAAAAGTCCAGTTCTCGGTAAATTTGGCAGTAAAACTGGTCTTCTTGCGATATTTCATAAACTGGAATACCTTTTGCTTTATCCAAGAATGACTCTGATTAGAGTAACATCAGTAAATAAAATTAGACCAGTATAGTTCATAGAAGATATTTCTTGAAACTATCAATATAATAGTAAGAAATTATGAGTTTTATAAATTCAGTATTAAAGGCATTTGTAGGTGACAAATCAAAAAAAGATGTTAAACAACTTCAGCCCATCCTCAATCAAATTAAATCTTTTGAAACGGCATTGGAAGGTTTAAGTCTTGATGAACTTAGGGCAAAAACATCGGAATTCAAGCATAGAATAAAGGAAGACCGGCAAGAATTGGACGATAAGATCGCTGAGTTGACCGAGCAAGTCCATACCTCTACCGATATAGACAAAAATGAGGATATCTATGCCGAAATAGATAAGTTAAAGGAAGAAGCCTACAAAATAACGGAGAACACCTTGAATGACCTCCTACCTGAGGCTTTTGCCGTTGTAAAGGAAACGACCAAAAGGTTCGTTGCCAACGAAACACTCGAGGTTACGGCCACAGAGTTCGACAGAAAACTTTCCGGCGATAAGGAGTATGTCTCCCTGGATGGCGATAAGGCAATTTGGCAAAACTCATGGGATGCCGCAGGAAAAGAAGTTACCTGGGATATGGTGCATTACGACGTACAGCTAATTGGTGGTATTGCACTGCATCAAGGTAAGATTGCAGAAATGCAAACCGGTGAAGGTAAAACCTTGGTTGCAACACTTCCCATGTACCTTAACGCCCTTTCTGGTGAGGGCGCGCACTTGGTCACCGTAAACGATTATCTGGCAAAAAGGGATAGTGCCTGGATGGCGCCTATTTTTGAATTCCATGGATTGTCTGTGGATTGCATTGATCATCACAAGCCAAATTCTGAAGGTCGTAGGGCAGCCTATAATTCCGATATCACTTATGGCACCAATAATGAATTTGGTTTTGACTACCTACGTGATAACATGGCGCATACCCCTAAGGATTTGGTGCAAAGGCCGCATCATTATGCCATTGTCGATGAGGTCGATTCCGTATTGGTCGATGATGCCCGTACCCCTTTGATCATTTCAGGGCCTGTACCCGAAGGTGACCGTCATGAATTCAATGAGCTCAAACCCAAGGTTAGTGATATTGTCCAAAGACAAAGGCAACATTTAACAGGCGTATTGGCAGAGGCTAAAAAGGCTATTGCTGCCGGAGATACCAAAGAAGGCGGATTTTTATTACTGCGCGTTTACAGAGGTTTGCCCAAAAATAAGGCACTCATTAAATTTTTGAGTGAAGAAGGGGTAAAACAACTCCTGCAGAAGACAGAGAACTTCTATATGCAAGACAATAACAGGGAAATGCCCAAGGTAGATGAAGACCTATTATTCGTTATTGATGAGAAAAACAACCAAATTGAACTTACCGACAAAGGGGTCGACTATATTTCAGGCGAACAGAATAGGGATTTCTTTGTAATGCCTGATATTGGTGGGGAAATTGCCAAGATAGAAAACCAAGGTCTGGACATTGAAAAAGAAGCGGAACTAAAAGAGGAACTTTTCAAGGATTTTACGGTCAAAAGCGAGCGTATTCATACGATGAGTCAATTATTAAAGGCCTATACCCTTTTTGAAAAAGACGTGGAATATGTGGTCATGGACAACAAAGTAATGATCGTGGATGAACAAACAGGTCGTATCATGGATGGTCGCCGCTATTCCGACGGATTACACCAAGCTATTGAGGCGAAGGAAAACGTAAAAATCGAAGCGCTTACCCAAACCTTTGCTACGGTTACATTGCAGAACTACTTCAGAATGTACAAAAAGCTTGCAGGTATGACCGGTACGGCAATTACCGAAGCTGGTGAATTCTGGGAGATATACAAATTGGATGTAATGGAGATTCCGACCAATAGGCCAATTGCGAGGGATGATAGGAACGATTTGATTTATAAAACAAAGCGCGAAAAATATAATGCCATAATAGAAGAGGTTACCAAACTTTCACAAGCGGGCAGACCTGTTTTAATTGGTACTACATCGGTTGAGATCTCAGAATTGTTATCAAGGATGTTGCATATTCGTAAGGTTCCTCATAATGTGCTTAATGCCAAATTACATAAAAAGGAAGCCGATGTGGTTGCCGAGGCCGGTAATCCGGGTGTAGTGACCATAGCAACGAATATGGCCGGTCGTGGAACAGACATTAAGTTGACCGAAGCGGTTAAAAAAGCAGGAGGGCTTGCCATTATCGGTACTGAACGCCATGATTCCCGACGTGTTGACAGGCAGTTAAGAGGTCGTTCGGGCCGGCAAGGCGATCCAGGAAGCTCTCAATTCTATGTTTCCTTGGAAGATAACCTAATGCGATTGTTCGGCTCTGACCGCGTTGCGAAGATGATGGATAAAATGGGATTGGAAGAAGGCGAGGTTATTCAGCATTCCATGATGACCAAATCCATTGAGCGTGCGCAGAAAAAAGTCGAGGAAAACAATTTTGGGGTACGTAAACGGCTACTGGAATATGACGATGTAATGAACGCCCAGCGGGAGGTTGTTTACAAAAGAAGAAGACACGCACTGCAAGGCGAACGATTAAAAGTAGATATTGCCAATATGGTCTATGATACTTGTGAGGTAATCACAGAGACCAATAAGGCGGCTTCGGATTTCAAAAATTTTGAATTTGAATTGATAAAATATTTCTCGATTACCTCACCTATCACAGAAAAGGAATTCGAGAAACAACCTATCGAGGAAATTTCCAATACCATCTAAAAACTGCGTATGCACATTACCAGGAAAAAATGG
>JAHHKH010000287.1 GCA_018679695.1 Maribacter sp. | reverse complement strand
TTTACAATTTCCTGGTTCTTGTTAGGAGCCATAACAACAATCACTGCATTATTATGCAAATGTACAGCTAAAATTTAATAAAATTGGCCTTGGTTATTAAAGTCTGGTAACTTTGTCAATACCGTTTATTTGCTTAAGGTTATCGATCAATTTCTTAAGAATATTATTGTTTTTGACCACTACGGTAATACGGCCGGTGAAAGTACCCCCATCAGTACTGAAATTCAGGTTTCGCATGTTCACATTCATATAGGTGGTGATTACCTCGGTAATTGAACTGATCAATCCTATATTATCGATACCTGTAAGTTCTATCTCGGACCTAAATTCCTCTTGTGAAGAATCTATCCATTTGGCACTAATGATTCTATAGGCATAGTTGGATTGTAGAGATATGGCATTGGGACAGTTTTTTTTATGAACCTTGATTCCTTCATTAACACTTATAAAGCCAAAGACATCATCCCCTGGAATGGGGTGACAGCATTTTGAGAGTTTATAATCCAATTTTTCCTCTTCCTTCCCGAAGACAAGCATATCATATTTAGAGGTAATCTCTTCTTTGTCAATACCTTCTGGTATGGGTGTTCTTCTTATCTTACTTTTAAAGAAACTAATGAACGCGTTGTTGTATGATGAGGCAAAATCTTTTATTTTCTGGTTGTCAATGGCACCGATTCCGACCCTGTAAAAGAGATCCAGACTGGTCTTTAATTTAAAGAAAACGACCATTTTATTTATCGTATCCTCATTGACGGAAATTTTTTGGGATTTTAGTTTTCTTCGAAGTATTTCCTTACCATCCTGTGCAATAGACTTCTTTTCTTCCCGTAGTGATGATTTTATCTTTGCCCTTGCCCTTGCGGTAGTAGCATAGTCTAACCAGTTTTGATTTGGTTTTGCTTGTTGCGAGGTAATTATTTCAACTTGATCTCCACTTTTTAAAGTGGTGTTCAAAGGCACTAATTTCCCATTTACTTTTGCCCCACGGGTATGCATACCCACTTCGGTATGGATATTAAAGGCAAAATCCAAGGGAGTGGCTCCTTTTGGCATTGATTTTAACTCACCTAGAGGGGTAAAGACAAATATTTCCTTGGAGTATAGGTTCAATTTAAACTCCTCAACAAAATCTACAGCGCTGGCATTCGAATTCTCCAGGGCCTCCTGCAATTTATTAAGCCAAACTTCGATGCCCTGTTCTTTTTGATTGCCATGTTTGTACTTGAAATGTGCCGCATAACCCTTTTCCGCAATTTCATGCATACGCTCACTACGGATCTGTACTTCAACCCACTTACCCTTGGGTCCCATCACGGTAATATGCAAGGCCTCATACCCCGTGGATTTAGGTGATGATATCCAATCACGCAAACGAACGGGATTAGGGGTGAAGTGATCTGTAACAATGGAATATATCTTCCAAGCCAGGAACTTCTCATTTGCCCGATCCGATTTGTAGATAATTCGGATAGCGAATTTGTCATAAATCTCATCAAAGGAAACATTTTGAACCTTCATTTTCTTCCGAATGGAGAAAATTGATTTCATCCTGCCTTTTATATCGTAATTCAATCCTTCTTTATCCAAGGATTCACTTATTACACTTGTAAAGGAATTTATATAAACCCGTTGGTCTTCCTTGGATTCCTCGATTTTACTGCTAATAGCATTGTAAACCTCAGGCTCTGTGTATTTTAAACTTAGGTCTTCAAGTTCGGTCTTGATGTTGTACAAGCCAATTCTGTGCGCTAATGGGGCATAGATATAGAGGGTTTCAGATGCCATTTTCACCTGCTTGTGTTCAGGCATCGCATCTAGTGTAAGCATATTGTGGTAGCGATCCGCAATCTTGATAATGATGACCCTGACATCGTCGTGTAAGGTCAGCAACATTTTACGGAAATTTTCCGCCTGTTGCGAAATATTCGTGTCTTTTTTAAGATGCGAAATCTTGGTGAGACCGTCAACGATACGCGCAACCGTTTCACCAAATATGCGCTCAATATCATCAAGTGTGTAATCGGTATCTTCGACAACATCATGTAAAAGGGCTGAGGCAATAGATACAGCGTCAAGACCTATTTCCGATGCAACGATCTTGGCAACGGCAATAGGGTGGAATATATAGGCCTCCCCAGATTTTCTGCGTTGTTCCTTATGTGCATCAACAGCAATTTCAAAGGCCTGCCGAATCAGTGTTTTATCGTCATCCGATAAATTTTGATAACTAATACGTAGCAATTCTTTGTACTGCTTTGCAATTTGCTTGTTTTCCTTTTCTATCGTTGCCTGCGTCATGCTAAATTAAAATTACCACAATCCTTATCAATACACAACAAAAATCATGCCTTTAAGTTCTTGACACGTTCGATCAATGGTGGGTGTGAATAGTGCATGAAAACATAAGCAGGATGGGGGGTAAGGTTGCTCAAACTGTTCTTGGAAAGCTTCTTCAGTGATGTTACCAATGGCATGGCTGCAAACGTATGCTTTGCATAATCATCGGCCTGAAATTCGAATTTACGCGATAAATAATTCATGATCAACCCGGTCAATTCGGAAAATGGACTATAAAGTATACCAAATCCTATCAGGGCCGCATGAAAGCTTGGTTGAGATACGCCTATGGCCTTGGAAATTTCGGGATTGTTAATGAACAATGACAAAAGAAAAAGGGTGAATCCCATAAGCAAAACTGAGCTCAAAATATTGAAAATAATATGGTTACGTTTGTAATGACCAACCTCATGTGCCAAAACGGCAACGATCTCATCTTCTTCCAAATCATTGATCAAAGTGTCGTAAAGGGTTACCCTTTTTTCTTTTCCGAAACCAGAGAAATAAGCATTCGCCTTAGTTGATCTTTTGGAACCATCTATCACGAAAACATTTTTAAGTTCGAAACCCACCTTCTGGGCATAGGACTCTATTTTACTTTTAAGACTACCTTCTTCCAGCGGTTTTTGTTTGTTGAATAAGGGTACTATGAGTCTGCTGTAAAATAGGTTCATAATCAAGGTGAAAACCGACACTACAACCCATGCATAGATCCAAAAATCAGTGCCTGCCCACTCAAAAAACCAAATGATCAAGGCAGTGATGCCCCCCCCTATGATTGCCATCATTATATAACCTTTTAGTTTATCAAGTAAAAATGTAGTTTTTGTAGTCTTGTTAAAACCGAATTTTTCCTCGATTACAAATGTCTTGTAGTAGGCAAAAGGTGTCGTGATAATATCACTTCCGATCATGATGCTTGCAAAGAATACAAGGGCCATGATAATAGAATTGTCAGAAATACCGCGTGCAATTCCATCCAACCAGTCAAACCCTCCAAAAATCAAAAATCCCAAGGTGAGCAATAGTGAAAATCCGGAGGTCAAAAGCCCGAATTTATAATTCATCATTTTATAATTCTGGGATTTTTGATATTCATCGGCATCGAATACATCTTGTAGATCCTCTGGTATCGGATCCCGGTAGCGTTTGGAATTTAGGTAATCGAGTATCGTTTCAATAACAAATTCAATCACCAATATGGCAATAATAACGTAAAACAGGGAGGAAGCGGTCATAATATGTTTTTGGTGTAATCTGGCTCAGCAAAAAGTTGTCATTATAAAGCTCTTTGCCGTTTGGCTTCAAATATAAGTATTGCGGCCGATACTGAAACATTCATCGAATCAATTTCACCTTCCATGGGTATAATGATGTTTTGGCTCGATGCGTTTAACCATTCCTTGGACAATCCTGTGGATTCTGTGCCTACAACAATGGCAGAAGCATTGGTAAAATCCGTTTTGGTATATTCGTTCGACGCAGTCAAGGCTGCACAAAAAATGTTGATTTTTTTTTCTTTTAGAAAATCAATAATATCCTTAGAGCTGGCAACAGCAATACTATTTGTGAATATACAACCCACGCTAGAGCGAATAATATTGGGATTATAAAGGTCGCCTTTTGGATTTGCGATAAGTACTGCATCTAAATTTGCCGCATCGGCAGTGCGCAATAGGGCACCAATGTTACCAGGTTTTTCAGGTGCCTCGGCGACAAGAATGAGTGCATTATCCTTTAGTGGATTAAGGTCCTTTAATGCATGGTCTTTAGATCTAACCAATGCTACGACACCTTCCGTTGAACCACGATATGCTATTTTTTCATAGACTGCATTTGAAACTTCAATCAGTTCAGGCAGGTTGTTGGCATCCTTTAATAATTGAAGAACGGTATCCTTGGGCATAATACCAGCAAAATAAAGTAAGGTCTTTATTTGGTAATCCGCTTTTATAGCCAAGACCAATTCCCGTTGTCCTTCTAAAACAAATAAACCCTGGTTTCTTCTCTCCCGTGATTTTTCCTTTAGTTGGACAATCTGCTTCACCAAGGGATTCTGCAAACTGTTTATTTCTTTTGAATTACCCATTATTGCAAAAATAGGGTAATAGGCTAAATAGGATCAGCATATTTTTAATCAAAGTTATTAACTTAAAAAAAGGTTAAAATATTTACTATTAAAAAAGCTCCAAGCATTTTTTGATTAACTTGGAACAACGATTTTTGACCTTTCAATTCCTTTCAAGGAATGTAATCAAATTATTAACTCAATTCAAGACGAAAATGCCAACATACAATTTAAAGATCAATGGTAAATCCCAGTCAGTCGATGTATCTGCGGATACTCCTTTGCTATGGGTTTTACGGGACCATTTAGAGATGGTAGGGACCAAGTATAGCTGCGGTATCGGACAATGTGGGGCTTGTAACGTACATGTCGATGGAAGCGCCGTTCAAAGTTGTCTTTTGCCAGTGGCCCAGATGGAAGGAAAGAACGTTACAACCATAGAAGGCCTTTCTGAAGATGGTTCACATCCTGTACAGGAAGCATGGAAAGAAATTGATGTACCGCAATGTGGTTACTGTCAAGCCGGTCAAATAATGACGGCATCGGCTTTTTTGGAAAAAAACCCGAATCCGACATCAAGTGAAATCAAGAATGCCATGAATGGCAATATTTGTCGCTGTGCTTCTTATTCCCGGATTAATGAAGCCGTTGCAGTTGCAGCGAAAAAAATGAAGTAATTTAAATCAAAAAATAACAACATGTCAACCCTTATACCTTCAAAATTCAGCAGAAGGGCATTCATAAGAACATCTTCCCTTGCCGGTGGTGGAATGCTCATAGGTTTTAATCTTTTCACAGCTTGTAAGCCCAAGGCAGAAATGCCGATCGATATCTCAAAATTGAATTTCAATGACTTCAATGCATTTATAAAAATCGCTGATAATGGTATGGTTACCATATTTGCTCCTAACCCTGAAATCGGACAAGGTGTAAAGACATCCATGCCAATGATTATTGCTGAGGAATTGGATGTGCCTTGGAATCATGTGCATGTAGTCCAAGGTAAGTTGGATACCAATAATTACACGCGGCAAGTAGCCGGCGGGAGCCAATCGATCAGATTTGGATGGGATCCCCTCCGTCAAACCGGAGCGACCGCCAGGCAAATGTTGGTCAATGCCGCTGCAGTGCGCTGGGGAGTCGAATCTTCTGAATGCACTGCCAGTCAAGGTATAATAACGAATGCTGCTGGAGAAACTCTGGGTTATGGCGATGTCGTAAAGGAAGCAGCGAAACTTGAGGTGCCAGAAAATGTAGGATTGAAAGATCCCAAGGATTATAAAATTATAGGTTCAGATGCAAGTAATGTTGATTTGGATGAAATTGTTAGTGGGAAGCCCTTATTTGGCTTGGATTATAAACAGGAGGGCATGTTATACGCTTCGGTTTTAAGGCCTCCTGCCTTTGGTAAAAAATTGGAATCTTATGATGACAATGTGGCCAAAGCTATGGACGGTGTAGTGGATGTCATCAAATTTGGTGATAAAGTAGCTGTTCTGGCCAATACTACCTGGCGTGCCATGAAGGCTAAAGAGGCATTGATAGCCGAATGGAGTGATAATTCACCTATGGAAAGTACAGCAATGCATGACAAAAAGTTGTTGGCACTTTTAGATGGTAATGAGTTCAATACGCTACGTGCCGATGGCGATGTGAAAAAAGCGTTCAAAGAAGCTGATAATATATTGGAGCGTACTTATGAATCGCCTTTTTTGCCCCATAATTGTATGGAGCCCATGAATTTTTATGCCAATGTAACCGACGAGAGAATTCACTTGGTTGGTCCAATACAAACCCCAGAGGGAACTGCAAACCGTATTGCCGAAATGTTGGATCGCGATGTAGCTGATATTGAACTCGAAATGACTCGAATGGGGGGTGGCTTTGGCAGAAGATTGTATGGCGATTTTGCATTGGAAGCCGCGGAAATTTCCAATTTGGCAAAAAAACCGGTACAAGTGGTATTTTCAAGGGAGGATGATATGACCGCAGGTATCTATAGACCAGCTATAAAATATAGAATAAGTGCTTCAATAAAAGATGGTCAGATTACCGGTTATCATTTGAAGGAAGCTTCGATAAACAGTAATATGTACGGTTTGATTCCTAATTTTTTCCCTGCTGGAGCCTTGGAAAATTATCAGGTCGATGTTGCAAAATACGATAGTAATATAACTACAGGGGCATGGCGTGCACCTTATACGAATTTCCTTTCTTTTGCGGAACAGAGTTTTATGGATGAATTGGCCGAGTTGTTGGACAAGGACCCGGTGCAAATGCGGTTAGACCTTTTACAAAAAGTAAAAGGCACTACCGATGAACGCATTCAATATTCAGCGGAGCGGATGGAGGATGTTATCAACCTGGTCGTTGAAAAATCAGGCCTTCGCACTCCAAAAGATGGCGTTTATCAAGGGTTCTGTGCCTACTATTGTCACAACACCCATGTAGCGGAGGTTGCTGACGTCGTCATTGAGAACAATAAGCCAATAGTCAAGAAAGTTACTGTTGCCGTTGATTGCGGTATTGTAATCAACCCATTAGGGGCTCTAAATCAAATAGAAGGAGGTGTCATTGATGGAATAGGGCATTCCATGTACGGTAATTTGTCCTTTGAAGATGGCACACCGCAAAGTAATAATTTTGATAGGTATCGCTTGATTCGTATGAAAGAAATTCCAAAAGTGGAAACCTATTTTGTTAAGAATACTTTGAGTCCTACAGGCTTGGGCGAACCGGCTTTACCGCCTGCAGGTGCGGCGATAGCCATTGCCATACACAAGGCTACGGGCAATCGAATGTACAAGCAACCTTTTGTGGACCAGTTGAATAAGAAAGAATTGGTAGGTTAAAATATGGAAGTATTTCTCTTTGGAATTGCAAAGGACATTGTGGGCAAATCAGATTTGGATTTGTCCTCAATAAAACAAAAACCGAATACAGTGGGCGAATTAATTCATTTCATGAATGATTCTTATCCAGAATTTGCTAATTTGTCGTCTTTAGCGGTGGCAGTTAATGGAGAATATGCCTCATTGGAAATGCCTATACAGAGCAATGATGAAATTGCCATAATTCCACCAGTAAGCGGAGGCTGATGCAAAAACCAATTATTGAAATCGTTGACACAATAAACACGGCAGTGGTGTATGATGAATTATCAGACGCCCAAAGTGGCGGTATATGCGTGTTTGTAGGTACCGTTAGGGAATTCACCAATAATGAGACAGTCGTATCCCTGCAATTCGAAGCCTATAAATCAATGGCCCTTAAAGAGATGCACAAAATTGCTGAGAAAGCCTCCATTAAATGGCCATTGAATAAGATTGTTATGCGCCATGCAGTGGGTTCGAAAAAAGTACAGGAAGCCGTTGTAGTGGTTGGAGTCTCAGCCGCCCATAGAGTGGAGTGTTTTGAGGCGTGCAAGTTTTTGATCGATACGCTAAAGGCTTCTGTACCAATTTGGAAAAAGGAAATATTCAAAAATAAATCCATATGGGTATCCGCCCACCCTTAAAAGATATGTTAATAGACAATCACAATAGAACAATAAACTATCTACGATTGGCAGTCACTGATCGGTGCAATCTGCGTTGCAATTATTGCATGCCCGAGGAGGGTATCGATTTTTCGAATAACCATAAACTTTTTACAATAGATGAGTTGTCAAAATTAAGTGCAATTTTAGTCTCCCAGGGTATTGACAAAATTCGTATTACTGGCGGTGAACCCTTTGTTCGTAAAGATTTGATGGTGCTGTTACGAAATCTTTCGAAAATGAATGGGTTGAACGAGATTTCCATTACTACCAATGCTACCTTGATCGGGCCATATATTGATGAGCTTAAGGAACTGGGCATTACCAATATTAATGTTAGTATGGATGCTATAAATAGGAGCACCTTTGAAAAAATAACAAGGCGTGATTATTATGATACGGTTCATGACAATATTTTACGTTTAATAACGGAAGGATTCAAGGTACGGATCAATTTTATAGCCCTTGATGGTCAGAATACGGAGGATATACTACCGATGTTGGAATTAGCCAAGCATTATGATGTTTGCGTAAGGTATTTGGAAGAAATGCCTTTTAATGGGGGTTCCCGTAAGTTTGACAGCATCGTTTGGGACTACAAGCGCATTTTGGAACATATTAAGGAAGTTTATCCGGATTACAAAAAGATTCCGTCTCACGAAACATCAACATCCATTAACTATAAAATTCCAGGATTCAAAGGTACTTTTGGTGTTATACCTTCTTTTAGCCGTACTTTTTGCGGTAGTTGCAATAGACTTCGCATTACGGCAACGGGTGATGTAATTACATGTTTATATGCCCAGGCATGTATGAATATCCGAGATATTCTAAGAAGTGATGCATCTGAGGAAAAAATACGGGTACAGATTCTAAAGGCCATCGGGAGCCGATCAAAAACAGGTTTCGAGGCGCAGCAGGAATACCAAGGTATTTTTAGGAACTCCATGACTTCAATAGGCGGTTAGATGGGTAAAAAGCAACTCTCACATATAAACGAAGCTGGGAATGCCCATATGGTCGATGTATCAAATAAAATAAGTTCAACGCGCTCTGCAATTGCCTCAGGAAAAGTGCTTTTCCCGAAGGATATATTTCAAACCCTGACATCACAAGATTTTCTAGGACCGAAAGGAAGCATTATTCAGACTTCCATTATAGCGGGAATACAAGCCGTTAAAAAAACATCCGATTTGATACCGCTTTGTCACCAACTTAATCTTTCAAAAGTACATATTGACATTCATCCAAGCGGGACGGCATTGCACATCATCTGTAAAGTTAAGTGCACTGAGCGAACTGGTGTTGAGATGGAGGCACTGACAGGCGTTGCTGTGAGCGCACTAGCCATTTATGATATGTGCAAGGCCTTATCTCATGATATTGTAATTTCAAACATTCAATTGGAACAAAAAACAGGGGGTAAGCATGATTTCAGTCGCTAAGATTTATGGCTTAGTCCTTTCAGGAGGAAAGAGTACCCGTATGGGAAAAGATAAAGGTCTTATTGCCTATCATGGAATTCCTCAACGTGAATATCTCTATCACTTGCTGGAAAAGGTTTGTACTAAAACATTTATAAGTATTCGAAAGGAGCAGGTTACCGACATACCATCAACTTTCAACTCCATTATTGATGAGGATGTCTATAGGGGTCCTTTTAATGGAATGTTATCTGCCCATAAAAAACATCTTGATGTTGCCTGGTTGGTTTTGGCCTGCGACCTACCATTGATTGATGAAAGATCATTGCAGGAGTTGATTTCAGCTCGCCAGGAAAATGCTTACGCCACCGCTTTTGCCCAAACAGATAATCCATTACCTGAGCCCCTATGTGCCATTTGGGAACCAAGGGCACTCAAGGCAGCGATACCTTATCTGGAAGAGGGTAACGGTAGCTGTCCCCGAAAATACCTTATCAAGAACAATACGCATTTAGTTTTCCCTGAAAATGCCGATGTGCTCATCAACGCCAATTCTGAATTGGAATACCGAGAGGTTTTAACAAAATTGACGTAAGATGGAGACCGAACGCTATTCGAGACAAACCGTTCTTAAGGAATTCGGACATAAGGCACAGGCTAAATTAGCCCAGGCTAAAGTATTGGTAGTTGGTGCGGGTGGTTTGGGAGTTCCTGTCCTGACCTATTTGAATGCCATGGGAGTAGGAACCCTTGGCATGGTAGATGCCGATACGATATCCACTTCAAATTTGCATCGTCAAGTTTTATATACAACCCAAGACGTTGGCGAATCTAAAGTTGCTATCGCCTCTAAGAAATTAAGGGCTCAAAATCCCAATACCGAATTGCTTTCCTATGATACCTTCCTGACCAAGGAAAATGCGATGGATATTATTAATGGCTACGACCTGGTTATCGATGCTACCGATAATTTTCCAACTCGATATTTAGTCAATGACGTTTGTGTTATCTTAAAAAAGCCTTTTGTTTATGGAGCCCTACACAGTTTTGAAGGCCAAATAAGTGTTTTCAACTATAAAGGTGGACCTACTTATCGTTGTCTTTTCCCCGATATGCCGTCAGCCCAAGAAGTTCCTAATTGTGATGAAAATGGTGTGCTTGGTGTTATACCTGGAATAGTAGGGAATTTGCAGGCTTTGGAAGCGGTTAAAGTGCTTACAGGAATAGGGGAGGTGCTATCTGGAAAATTATTGTTGTTCAATGGATTGAACCAATCTTTCCAGAAAGTAAAGTTTTCACCAATCCCGGCTAATCTAAATATTACAATGCTTCAAATGGAATATACTTTGAATTGTTCAAAAGAAACGGTTTCGATTGAAGCTTCGGAATTTGAAAAGTTATGGAATTCGGAATTGCTACAGATCATTGATGTTCGTACGCTTAAGGAGTATGAACAATTTCATCTAAGGAATTCGATATGCCATCCATTGGATGGTATTGATAATTGGAGGCATCAGATCAATTTAAGCAGTCCGGTTTACCTTATTTGTCAATCGGGGATAAGGAGCCTCAAAGCGCAACAATATCTTCAAGCAAATAACCCAGAGGCCAACTTCATCAATGTGAACGGCGGTATTAACAAACTAAAAATCTATGCTACTGAGCATTGAGAATTTAATTTTTCTGTGTATAGGATTTTTTGTGATTGCTACCTTGTATTCTTCTGTAGGATTTGGTGGCGGGTCTAGCTATCTGGCATTTTTGACGCTATTTTTAGTCAGCTTTTTCACCATACGCTCTCTTGCATTGGTTTGTAACTTAGTGGTGGTCTCAGGGAGCACTTATCTATATTTTAAACATGGGCACTCTCGGTTCAAGGATTTTCTCCCATTTATTGTAACCAGTGTCCCTATGGCATTCTTAGGTGCTACGTTTCGATTAAAGGAGGAAGTGTTTTTTATCATTCTTGGAGCAGCACTTATTATTTCATCCATTTTTTTGATTTGGCAGACCGCCGGAATCAAATTAACCGAGCCTACAAAAACATACCCTAGGTACTTGAGTTACCTAATAGGAGGGACCATAGGTCTTTTATCGGGGCTCGTAGGTATTGGCGGTGGTATTTTTTTGGCACCAGTCCTGAATCATATTAATTGGGACAGCTCGGTTAAAATAGCTGCTTTGGCGAGTTTTTTCATCTTGGTGAACTCCATTTCAGGCTTGAGTGGATTGATTTTGGCAGGTACCTTGGAACTCCCATGGATAGAAACACTGGTATTGGGGATAACAGTGCTAATTGGCGGTCAATTAGGGGTTAGGTTAAGTTTAAAGAAACTTTCTGCCAAGGGTATTAAAAGAATTACCGCTATTTTGGTATTTGTAGTCGGAGTACGTGTATTACTGGTAAATGGTATGAATATATTATGATAACATATGATGAAGCCTATAATAAAGTAATGTCCCAAACCCTTGAATTTGGAACTGAGTCCGTAGCCCTTCTTCAGGGTATTGG
>JAHHKH010000267.1 GCA_018679695.1 Maribacter sp. | reverse complement strand
TTGTTTATCTGAAGTGCGATCAAGATACCGATTACCACGAGTACAATCTCCCCAATGGCATAAAGTAGGTATTTGCTAAACTTATTTTCAGTTAAAAGTTGCTGTCTGATATGTCTGAAATACTTTATCATAATTTTTGCTTTAAGGCCTGCGCACCACCTGGCTTCTCGTTAGCAAAGGTCTACCGGCCATAACACTTTGTGCTTTGTCGGGCAAGCCAGACCTATGCTTTCCACTTGGCCCTCTAAAGAATTTAATCCTCGTTTGATTTCTCCTCTTTTTTCATTTTGATATATCGGGTGACCAGTCGAACACCTAATCTAGCAAAAAGGATAATCGCGATGACCATAACAATATCAAATCCGTTCATAATGTTGATTTTTCAAGTTCGATCTGCATCTCGGTTGTTAACGCTCGAAGATCATCGATTGCTTTGATCGGTCGGTTGGTTATTTTGGTCAAAAACTCTTGCCTGATTTTTCGAAAGAATTTAATCATCGATTTGATTTTGAATATTTTCAATGATGCTTTCCAACTTCCCGAGTTCTAGCAAATACCGGTTAATTCGATATATAAAGTCATCAACAAGATTTTCATATACCCGATCGTTAAACAATGCCAGTTTATCGACCTTAAATTCACTAGGATTTTCCCATTTCTGGTTGCTGTACTGATCTAAATCCTTAAAAACAAAATTTTGGGTCAAGTATGGAATGAGATCGTGTATAAGTTTCAAAAAACAATCGTCATAGCGTTCTTCAGCAAGTTTTAGGGTTCGGGTCCAATCGAACAGTGCGTTTCTAAGACTATCCTTGGATATTAAATCCAACCTTCCGGACTGGAGCAAATCTTGCAGTACATTTTCTGATGGACTAAAACGATCAAACTCCAGGCTATAAAAGATAAGGCTATCCGTATTTTTCTTTTCTATAATTCTTCGTTCCTTATTGAAAAAGGACATTATGGTTTTGTTGGCTTCATAACAATTGGTAATTGTTGTTTTAAGACTTATCAGGTCCTTGTGGTTGGACTTGAATTCGTGGGCTAGATTTTTAAGTACTACTTGTTCCGCCTTTTTACCTTTGTTCGCTTCGTTCCAATTATTCACCTGAAGCGCTAGTAAAATTCCAATCATTACGAGCACAATCTCCCCAATGGCATACAATAGGTATTTTGAGAACTTGTTTTCGGTAAGCAGACGTTGTCTTATGTGTTTGAAGAACTTGATCATGTTTGTTTATTTTTAATTCCAGCGCGGCAAGCTGGCTCACTCGCTGAAAATGTCTACTAGACATTTTTTTAACGCACTGCCCTCTAAAGAAACCGATCATAGGAAGTAGTTGGTTGTTCTTCCTAAGATACTGAATTAATATAAAGTCTTAAAAACCAGTCTAATCATATTTAAATTGAAGAACACCAAATTATATACGATCACCAATGTTTTAGTGGTTGGGGAAGGTTGTAAACCTTTGGTAATTGTAATTGATAATTTTTTTCAAGTCTTATCGAATTTTTTCACCCATTCTTTAATTGAAGACTACTCGGGTAATTGCTGTATTAATTTTATGGCAGTTTTCAATGCTGAATTGTATGCGTTAATCGTATTGTTTATATTATTGCCATTCACCTTAGTTGCTGTTAATAAAGATTGGTCATTTAAAATTTGGGAATAATCAAGAGGAATAGCATAATCCCCGAATTCCCATTCCTTAAAGTGCATTCTCACATAGGGTAGCCAAAAGTTTTCAAACTCCAGTTTGTCGTCTTCGTACTCTCGATGAACCCATGCAATATCCCTTTCATAGTACTGAGTAAGCAAAGTTCGAAGTTCTTTATCCCTTAGGGTTCCCAGGTTCAATTCTTTCAATAAACCATATCCCTTTGAAACTGAGAAAACATTGCGGGCCAAATGGATTCGTCCTAAATCGGAACGTACATTTTCATTAAAACTGCTATTTGTCTCAAGCACGATTATTATTCTTTTCTGCGCCTCAAAATCTTGAGTTCTCAATTCTATGTTACGCTCTAATTCTGCCTTGTCCTGAATTAAATCTTCTTTTATTTCGTATAAGACATTCTTAATAGCCAATGATTCTTTGTAATCTTCATTCCAATTATTCACCTGCAGCGCAATTAAAATACCTATGACTACCAGTACAATTTCCCCAAGGGCATACCTGATGTATTTTAAAGGCTTGTTATCATCAGCGAGTTTTTTGCGGATTTTTCTAAAGAAACCGATCATAGGAGGTGGTTGGTTGTTCTATCCCCCAATTTACTGTATTAATCCAAGAGACTATAAATCAGTATAAAACAAACAGGAAATAGACCACCACATTGTAAAGAGTCACTGAACTAGTTGTAGTTGGTCATAGTTTCTGCCATCGAAGCTTTTCGGCCTACGTAGCCTAACTACTTAAGCTTGCTTCATGTCGGTCAGCACCTTGTCCCTACGGCACAAATTACCTGAAAAAATACTGATCTGTGATTAAACCTCAATTAGTGCGATGATTTCTTCTAACGAAGCGATTACAGCGTCTGCCGCACTGACTAATCCTCCAGTTCTTCCTCTATTGCTTTGAAGATGAGCGAGGAAATAACGATTTTTTTTCATGGCTGAAAAATCGCAATTATAAACACCAAAATGGCCATCCCAATTTCTGATTAATAACTCCGGATACAAGTCCACCAGTACATGAACTTCAGAAATAACGCGATTCATTTGAAGCTCAATACTAGAAGAAATACTTCGAAATAAAATTATTTTTCTTCTGAGTTTTTCAGACCTGATTAAATTTATTTTTCCAGACGCTACCAATTCTTCAATCGTTGAGACAGATGATGGTTCCCAATCGAAAATATGGGTCATAGCAATGTTAAAACATTCGGAATCTGAAAGGGCTACGACTTCTGTAGAGAATAATTTGTCCAAAGCAAAAGCTAACGTATCTAATTTTGATTTATAACGTTCTCTCAGCTCTATTTTAGCGTCGATGGCCAGGCTTACCTCATTTTTTAAGTCCACAAGGATACGCTGTTCTTCTATTCTTTGATTACTGTATTCATTCCAATTATTAATTGACAGTGCAATCAATATTCCAATCACTACGAGTACAATCTCGCCAATAGCATAAAGAAAATATTTGCTGAATTTATTTTCAGCAAGAAGACGCTGTCTGATTTTTCTAAAGAATTTAATCATGGATAGAAGTAAATGGTGGTTATTGTGTTAATTTACTGAATAATTACATAGGATATTAGTATTCTTTGATAATCACGAACTCGCTAGACTTCCTTTGAAATATTGTACACTTACACAAACGGGTGAATCACCGAAGCTATTCAGTACAGAAGTTTGGATAGGGAAGGGTCGTTGGGTAAGATGAGGGAATTGGACAAATTGGCTACAACGTGTTTGTGTATGATTTGGCAACTTTGGTTTGTCAAATCAGTTTCAGGATATCCTGAAGTTAAAAGTAGCAAAATTTATCTAGCGAGTGATTCCGCTTGCTGAATTATACAAGTTGTTGGCCTTTCGTTAATTCTCAATTTTCTCAATGGATTGAATAGTTTATTGCAAATGTTGTAACAATCAAGCTTAATGATAATCTTTATTGAATAATAAAGAAACTTTCCAATTATGAAATTGCAAAAAATTATACTCACAATTATTTTTCTGATTACACCTTATATGTTTTATGCACAGGCAGAATCAATATTCAACGGTGTTAAGTTGAATGAATCACTGGAAAAAACTGTTAAAAAATTAAGTGAAATATCTAAAACAGTAGACACGATATTGGTCGACAATCCAAATTTCCCCTTAGCAAAATTAAAAGAGGAGCACTTAGTCTGTTCTCAAGTAAAGACTGGTAATGGAATAATTGACAAAGTTGTATTTACATTTGCCGACGACACGCTTAAATACATAGAGGTAAGGGGGAATGTGCAGAAAGTTTTTGCAAGTAAGCGTATTGATACAGCCAGGGTTTATTTGAACTATGATGTCTATGTTGCGGATAGATTATTTTTAAAGAAAAACAAGGATGTCGCTTGGATATTGACCAAAGAAGCAATGCACACCAATCTGTTTGCTTGGAATAATCCGTACATCGATTTGAGTTATAAAGATGAAACCGAGCCTAATTCCTCAAATCAAATTCCAGCGTTTCTTAAAATGGGAGCCACTATTGACGAATTGAAACCAATATTAGAAGCCAGTAGTGATTTTACAAATACAGAAAAACTAGATGGATCAGATCCCAATGCTCAAATTCAGATAAACTGTTTTGGTGCAGATTATTTAGGGTTTCCAAGAAAAATTGAAGCTCGTTTTGGAGATAATAAGCTTAATGTAGTATGGATTTTGACGGGAAAAGGAGAAGAAGATAGAATCCGAAGAGCCTTGATTATTCAATATGGAAACCCAATTTTTATTAACGATGATTGGGAGATTTTTAATAATTGGCAAGTTGGTTTAAGAAAAGATAAACCTGAAGTATTACTTATGGAAAAGACGATAGGATTAGAATATAAAACGAGTTATTTTAAAAAGTGATTTATGCTTAACTACTTTAAATTATTTTGTCCTGATTAGTCAATTGGTCAATTAGTCATAATGAAGGCCAATGACCTGCTAAACGCAGTTCGGTGATTTCCAAGGAAATATAGTAAAATCGATTAACTATGCAACGAGAACTTGTCGTTCCTATGGATCTCGTTTCATAGGTTGTTAAGAAGTCCCGCTTTTGCGGGACGTATCTTGTTGATTTTACGGTATTGGGAGTATAAATTACCGGGCCAAATTGCTTTTAGCTACTGTTGTGGCATGTTAGTCGCTTGAGCGGACAGCTGTGAGCTGTTTGTAGGTGGTGGTGCGGAGCAATTTGGTTTAGCAGGTCATTGTGGCACATTTCTTTTGGTGCGGGAGGGCGAAGCACGTAGTACTTAAAGTCAGC
>JAHHKH010000261.1 GCA_018679695.1 Maribacter sp. | reverse complement strand
GTATTATACCCTTGACTATTTCGGACCCTCATTCAATAGGCCCTAGCCACTTGTCTGGAGGTACCCAAACCATCAATACCCAATTCAACAACATCCCCGGGTTTTAAATATCGCGGAGGGTCAAACCCCAACCCAACACCAGAGGGCGTACCTGTAGATATCATATCCCCGGGCAATAGGGTCATAAACTGGCTAATATAGCTTATAGATGCGGGTATATCGAAAACAAAATCGGAAGTATTGCTGTTTTGGAGTTCCTCACCATTCACCTTTAACCAAAGATTCAGATTATGAGGGTCCTTTATTTCATCTTTTGTCGCAATAAATGGTCCTAGCGGTGCAAAAGTATCACAGCTTTTACCTTTTACCCATTGCCCAGAGCGCTCTATCTGGAATTCCCGCTCGCTATAATCGTTATGTAAGACATACCCGGCCACATGATCCATGGCACTCTCCTTAGAGACGTAAGAGGCTTTCTTGCCAATAACCACTGCCAGTTCTACTTCCCAATCGGTTTTAGTACTGCCTTTGGGAATTATAACATTATCGTTTGGTCCTACAATAGCCGAAGTCGCCTTAAAGAACAAAACAGGCTCTTCAGGGATTTGCATTCCGCTTTCCGCGGCGTGCTTGGCATAATTCAATCCAATACAGATAATCTTGGACGGCCTGCACAAGGGGGCTCCTAATCGCGTATCCTGTGGAACTACTGAACAGGAATTGGAGTTGACCGTCAGCCAATTCCTTAAATCTTCCAAACCATTGCCGCCAAAAAAGCGCTCATCGTAGTCCTGGTCAAACCCAGTAATATCCAACCTTGTACCATTGTCCAATTGTACACCGGGCTTTTCATTCCCTACCTCTCCAAATCGTATTAACTTCATAATAATCCCTTCGTTAATTTTAATTGCCATTCAAGGTTACGAACCCACCATCTATAGGAAAATTCGTTCCAGTTATAAAAGAGGCTTCATCAGAACACAGATACAGGGCTAAATTCGCTACTTCTTCGGGCTTACCCATTCTTCCAATGGGTTGGGTTGCAGATAATTGTTCAAACATTTTTTCTTCCTCTCCTGGGAAATTTTCCTTTAAATACCCGTCAACAAATGGTGTGTGGATTCTTGCTGGCGATATGCTATTGCATCTTATCCCATATTGGATATAATCTTTCGCTACTGAATACATCATGGTCAGGGCGGCGCCTTTGGACATTGTATAGGCAAATCGATCCTTTATCCCAACACTTGCCGCGATCGAGGCCATATTCAATATTACCCCTCCTGTTTTTTTCATATACGGTATCACCGCGTAAATACAATTGTAAACCCCCTTTACGTTCACCCCGTATATTCTATCCATATCTTCCTCAGAAGTATTTTCCACATTGCCAATATGGGCAATACCGGCATTGTTTATAAGGATATCCAATTGAAAATCATTCGCAATACTGTTAATGACATGCAAGACCTCTGAATGTTTGGCAACATTGCATTTGTGGGCAAAAGCGATACCGCCACTATCAACTATCGCATTGGCACTTTGCTGTGCTGTATCAATATTAAGCTCCATGATATGAACATTGGCGCCTTGCCCTGCAAGCACATTCGAGATAGCCTTACCTATACCACTGCCACCGCCAGTAATTATAGCTGTTTTACCTTTTAAATTAAATTTCATAAGGTCATTATTTTATTAGTCCTTTACTATATATTGATCGAATCCTTTGCTATTCCATTGAAGATATCCGGCGTTGGATTGGCTAACCATATAGACATCCAAGTTAGTCAATACTTCATTGTTATCCTTGACATTTAAAATGCCCATTACACTAAAAGCCGAAGCAAAAGCATCAGCCTCGGTGGCATTTTTTGCAATCGCCGTAACCTGAATACTATTGTTTAGGGCCATGCCGGTAATCGGATCGATAATGTGGGAGTATCGAATGCCATCGATTTCCACAAACTGATAGAAGTCCCCAGAGGTAGCTACTGCGGCATTTTTTAATCGAATTTTGTTGAGAACCTCATCCCCTTTTTCGTTGTAATACGAAAATGCCAATACCCAATGTTCCTTGGTCGGAGGCGGGTTACTCACTCGAATATCACCTCCCATATCAACCAAGGCCGAGCGAATTCCATTTGATTCAAGTACTTTGATAACCTCGTCAGCGGTAAAACCCTTGCCTATTCCACCCAAATCGAGCTTCATTGGGCTTACATTCAATTGAACAACATTTTTTTTTGGGAATGAAATATATTGATGGCCCACATTCCGTTTCGCCTTAATTAAGTTAGCATTGGAGGGCAGGATTCCATTCTGTCTTGAGATTCTCCATAGTTCAACGAATGGTCCCACACTTATATCGAACGCACCTCCCGTAGCTTCGGAAATCGCTACGGCCTTTTTAAGAACCTGGAATAGATCATCACTTACTACAACTTCTTTCCCTGCTTGGCCGACCAGAGCGTTTAATTCACTATTATCTAAATAATCACTTAACCTTTTGTTTAGCTCATCGATACGATCAAAGACCTGGGAAGCGACAGTATCGGCCCCTAATTTATTCTTTGCATAGAAGACCAACCGAATCTGGGTACCCATTTGTTGATGGGTATACTCATAGCGTTCTTGGGCATAAAGCCCAAAATAGGAAAAAAACAAAATGATTACATAAAAACCGCCAACCAAAAATCGACTTTGGCCTGCTGTAAATGGGCTTTCTGGTTTACTAGTTCTTTGCAAAAACCAAATCAAAGTTTACAGTAACATCATCACCAACCACAATGGTACCGAACATAGCGGTTGGGGGCTTCATATTATAGTCTTGTAGGGTAATCGTATAATTTCCCGTTATCCGGATATTGTCCGAGGTATTATCAATATTGGCAGCTAAAGTAACGTCTTTGTCTACACCAGCAACATTCAATTTACCGGAAATGTTTTGATTATCACCCGCAGCAAAAGTGATATCAGTGGCAGAGAACATCACCTTTGGATGTTCTTCCTTTTTTAACGCATTATGGGTTTTTTTGTCCATGGTTGCACCACGAGTGCTAATTATACTCGCTACTTCAACATCAAAAGAAATTTCTTTGAACATATCTGCCTCTACAACTAGGGAACCATTACAAGTGTTAGCAGTAACTGTCCAATCGTGAAGTGTTGAAGTTCCATCGACCGTAAGCTTACTTTCAGAGGATAAGGAATAGTTCTCCTGGGACCAACCAACGGAAAAACAAAAAACTACTATTAAGGCGACTATCAGATTTCTCATTTTGTTATTATAAAGTTTATACTCTTTTTTAAGCAAAAAACGGACCAAAACCTATCCTTCATCCAAAACCATCTGCCAAAATTCATCCTGATCTTCCTGACTTGGTTGATTTTTTGGACTCACCAAACGCATACCTATAAAATTGGAATCCGTGAACCACCAGAAACTCTTCGGAATCTGTGGGTCGCGTTTCTGCAGCTTTGTGCTCGAGGCCATTCTAGAGGCCGACCGTAAATTTTCGGCATCATCATCCCATGACCCGCCCCTGATTACCCTTGGGTGGAATACCCTAGGTATTACCCATGGGTTTTTTGATTCCATATTGGCATATGCATCTTGTTTGTATTGATCGAGGGTCCATTCGGCAACATTGCCATGCATATCATACAAGCCCCATTTATTGGGAAGTTTGGTACCCCTCTTGGCATACTTGCTGTTCGAATTTTTATAATACACCGCATACTTTTCCAATTCTTCCTCAGAATTGCCAAAACTATATATGGTCTGGGAACCAGCCCTAGCTGCATACTCCCATTCGGCCTCAGTCGGTAATCGATAAAAGCGCCCTGTAATTTCACTAAGCCATTTGCAAAAAACCAATGCCGAGTAGGTAGACATACTAACCGCAGGAAAATCGTCCTTTCCCATACCATACGAAGGATCTTCATAAGGCGGACTTGGTCTGGTAATCGCATCGATAGCGTTCAATTTGTCCGCTTCCAAGTTTTGGAAAAGTGGCTGGTTTTGCTTAAAGAACAGTTCGAACTCACGCCAGGATACCTCATATTTGCCCATCCAAAAAGCATCAAGGACAACTTTTCTCTGTGGTCCTTCATCTTCTCTTCTTTTCATCTCATCCACAGGACTTCCCATAAGAAATTCCCCTTCAGGAATAAGTACCATATCAAATGATATATTGGCAACTGGAATCGTCTCTGTATAAACTTCATTTGATTCTTCCTTTGATTCTTCCTTAGCAGGCTCAATGGTGCTTACCGTTGATTTGCATGATACAAGGAGTATTGAAACCATTAAAAAAGAGAATAGGAAAGAAGGTATTTGGGAAGTTTTTTTGGTGTGGAAATTCATCGGTAAATTTTTGATAAAATTATTAAATTTCCATGTCATAGCGCAGTAAATATGCTATTATATTTATCTGATTACCAATAGGAACTAAACTTGGAGGTGCTTTCTTTAGAACATTCTGAAGCACCTATTGGAAGGCATTAAAACCCTGTTTTAATGGAATTGACTACTGTCCCAAATCCTGGATTTCAAAAGCAATTAATTCATTTTCTTGAAAAAGCACTTGAACGCCGATAGGGTTACAACATACCTCACAATCCTCAACATAAGACTGTTTGGTCACCGAAGTGTCTATCAACATTGAAATATCTTCCCAACAATAAGGACATTGAAAGAAATGCTCATACATTATCAAAGTTCCACGTTCAACAACTGTCCTGTTAATTGCAATAACTGAAGTTCAGCAAGTTTGGCATCATATTTCGCCAAATTCTTATTGGTCTGGGCATTCAATAGATTAATTTGTGCTTGCCTGAACTCTATTGAGGTTATCCTCCCTAATTGAAACTGTTCTTTTGATCGTTCAAAATTGTTTTGATTGGTCAAAACGTTCTGCTCCTGAATATGATAAATGTTCAATCGATTTTCGTAAATCGCACGTGCATTAAGAATATCACGATTGACTTCAATAAAAACCTGCTCTTTTAACAGCTCTTGATTCTCGTAGGCAATTTTGGCATTTTTCACACGAACGTTGGTTCCTCCTCCGTCAAAAAGATTCCATGTAAGGGTTGCACCAAGTGCAAAATTTCGAGTATTATTAACATTAACACCAGGGAAAAATGCGCCTGGGGCATT
>JAHHKH010000260.1 GCA_018679695.1 Maribacter sp. | reverse complement strand
GTATTGACGTTTATATTACTAGCCGTTGATAACTTCGCATTATTGGAGACAATAAGTATTGCCTTGTTGTTTAATTTAATCGGGTTGTTGGCACCATAATTAATATCATGATTAATTTCAACTGTGCTGTTTGAAATATCGTTGTCAGGAAAAGGATTTTGATTACATGGCCCTCCTTGACAAGTCCAGGCTGCGGCATCCTGCCAATTTAGGGAAAGGCCTGTAGTGGTATAATTCTGCGACCAAGCCATTTGAATGGTAAATAAAATGAGTACAATAAAAGCACTGATATTTTTGCTTTTACCAAATCTGGGCATATCAAAGCCAATAGTTAATTCGAAGTAACTTGTTTTCATAGTAATTGGTTTGTTTTCATAAATACCAATTAGCATTAGATTCAATTAAGGGGGAAACTCAAATGGTAAACAATAAAATTGGGGTGAGTAAAAAAAGGGGAGAATAAGTCTAAAGTTATACAAAAACTCTGTTATGATAGTAAAACGTTAAATATTAACATTTAATTAACAATTATGGGAATTGTGATTAGATGAACGGTTAAAAGCCTCGACAACTAACTCTTTAGTTTAAGTCTTTGAGCTTTGAGTTCTTTCATTTTTTCTGTTTTCTTGGCCAGGCGATGTTCTTTGGCATAGGAGGTATGGTACTGATGGTTTTCCAAGAAATTTATCTGAAGGTCCAACCACTCCTCATCGGTCTTGATCATGTCATAATGCAATAATTCCTTATACAGACCATAGCTTAAGACATCATAATCATCCCTACCCAAGTAATCCAAATCGGCATCGGCAAGTATTTCCTCAAAGAAAGTCTTAGGTTTCTGCGGTACTTTGGTAGCTCTGATCATGCCGTTAATAGCTTCGATTTCCGAGTCATCTAGAATATCTACCAATAATGGTCTGATTTGTAAAATACTACGTTCTTCATGCTCCTTGGGCGAACCTATAAAACCTAGATCATGGGATATTGCTGCGATACGGATTAATTTAGCATGCGCATCACTAATTTCATAATAATTGATGTAGTCATCACACACATTGGCAACATCTATAATATGATCTATGGAATGATAGGTTAAATAATCTGGCAGCTTCTCTCGCATGTAGGAAAGAAGATCTAAACAAATTTGTGGATATGCGCTTTTGTTTTGAAGAGCCATATACATTGAAAATGAAACAATTAGATTATTAGGTTAAACAATAAATCCTTTTAAATATTGCATTTGTCAATGAATAACTGACATTGCAAAACCATTTTAATAGAAAAATCCCAAAACTATGGCAAAATATGAAAATCGTCTAACAGTAAGTCTTTAATTGTAATTAAAATACTACATTTTAAAATTAATATTATCATAATGAACTGGAAATACCCTTCACGATCAATTAATCCGATCAAATAAATCCTGGAATCTTCGTGGTATTTTACCCCTCGGCAAAATACATCTTTAGGCTTTGTGAATTTTTAACCTTGACAATGCCTCTATAATTAAAATCAAATTTGTCTTTTAAGATTTGATAGGTGTTTTCAGATACATTGATTCTCCCGGCTTCCGAACTTGATTCCATCCTAGCTGCGATGTTTACGGAGCTTCCCCATATATCATATTGAAATTTCTTGGTGCCAACAACTCCCGCTACCACAGGTCCGGTATTGATGCCTATTCTAATTTGGAAAGGGTGTATGCCTTTAGGTGGATTTTTTTCAGTTTCATTGACAAATTTCATTATCTCCAAGGCTGCATTATAGGCATCCTCTGCATTGGTCTTATTTTTGGTTGGAAGGCCACCCGCACACATATAGGAGTCACCAATCGTCTTTATTTTTTCAAGATTGTTTTTTTCTATGATCGAATCGAATTTGCTGAAGTAATAATCCACACTTTTAACCAAACTATCAGCGGCAATTTCTTCGGCGGCTACTGAGAACTCCTTAAAATCGGTAAAAAGGACTGTTATCTGTTCAAATTCCTTGGCCTTTATCTTACCACTTACCTTTAATTCCTCGGCCGTTTCCTTTGGAAGGATATTAAGTAATATGGTTTCCGCTTTGTTTCTTTCCTCTGCCAGTTTTTTATTCGATTTTTTAATAAACCGATATCGTGAAATAAAACCAATGGCGATCAACAAAAGTAAAGCCGCAACAACCAAAAAATAACGTTTGGTGACCGTTGCCCTCTCTAACTCTACCTGCTTCAGCTCATTTTCAGCATTCAAGAGCTCAATTTCCTTTTCCTTATTTTCAATATCAAACTGGAATCTAAGATCTCCTACCGTTTTTTCATAATCACTATTTCTTATCGTATCCCTCATTGCAGAAAAAAGCTTTTGATAGGTATAGGCATTTTCATAATCACCTAATTTCGAATAAGTTCTGGCTAAGCCATCATAGACATCTCGTTTATCCCGATACACCAGTGTTGTCTCGGTTATATTTAGCCCTTTTAGATAATTCTCCGTAGCCTGTGTAAGCTTATCCTGCTTATTATACAAATTACCTAATTCTATGTAAGCTTTTGACTCCTCGATCTTGGAGTCTTTCTGAGTTGATACCGTGATGGCCTCTTTTAAATAGCTGTCAGCCATTCCAAATTCCCCTAAAGCACTATGCGCCTGTCCCTTCATAATCAAACTCGTAGCAATATTACCCCCTGATTTCCTTAATGCAATTATAGACTCATCAAGAACATTTAAGGCCGATTTGGGATTATTTTCCTTTAAAAATAGTTCCGCCATGTTAATTGCGGCATAACCAACACCTTCTTGATACCCGATTGCATCGAATATTTTCTTTGATTTTTTATAGGCCTCCAAGGCTTGCGCGTAAGTAAGGGTCTCATTGGAATATACGCTGCCTATATTCAGGTATGCAGTGGCAATTCTTAACGAATCGCCTATTTCTTCCGCCAGTCGAACTGAATTCAGAAAATAACTTAATGCTGTAGGGTCATCCCCTTTGGTTTGGTAAATGCTACCTATATTGCTCTGAAGATTACTGATACCCTGTTTATCCCCTATTTCATTGAAAATATCAAGTGATTCCTTCCAGTAACCAACCAATTCATTATTAAGTTCTCCCTTGAAATAAAGAGGGAGTCCAAGATTTTTATAACCATAGGCAAGTCCTTTCTTATAGTTCAATTCTTTAGCAATCTCAATTGCGTCATTCGCATATTTCTGGGCTAAATCAGGTTCATCCTTGTTCAAAATCACCGAGATTTCCAACAAGCGATTTACCATAGTGGTATCTCTTATGCCGCTATTAATAAGAGCTTCGAGACTATCAACTTTTTGATTTTGCCCAAAAAAGGGTTGACAATAAAAAGAAAATAAAACAGTGAATATTACTAATTTGAATCTCATGAATCATCATTTAAAAGTCTGGTTTAGATAATAGGGGAGAGTCTAAAAATAAGTATAATCTCAATTGAATGCGAAAAATCAATATAAAGATTTATAAACTAGCCGCAATAGGGTACGAGGCCGAAAACTTTTTTAAAGCGTTTTGATTATAATGATTCATAGTTTTTTAGATAAGAACGTAGGCAATGATGTTTGTTCAGTGCATTAACCAAATATCTTGATGTTTTCCAAGTATTTTGTGTGCGGCTATTTTATGGAAAGAAAGCAAAAATGCATTCTACTAATTAACTTCTAAGATCAATAAGCACCTTTGGAATAAATCACAGTCGATTTTGCCCAATTCAAGGACCTATTAAAAATACTAACCAAAAACCTTTTGAATAAACCTGTAACTTTTTAATTTGTCACTGTACTTTTGTCTTTTTGTTTTACAGTCCATCCTGAATAAATCACAATTCAGTATTTCTTTTTTCATATTTAAGCTTGCTCGTCTCACATTTGCTGGGTCAAACATTTTATACAAAAATCATGAAAAAAGTATTTACGATCACAATTTTATTAATTGGAACAATTTTAATCGCCCAAGATAAATATAGTAGCGGAATGCAAAAAGCATTTCAATTCTGGGGCGAAGGTCAAACAGCGGAAGCTGCTAATTTATTCGAGCGAATTTCCGCGGCAGAAGCTGATAATTGGCTGCCTGCCTATTATGCTTCGCAGGTGAATACGGTAACGTCTTTTGGAATGCAGGATAAAGAAAAACTGACTCAGCAACTGGAGAAAGCCCAGGAACTGCTTGACTTAGCAAAGGCTATTTCCCCTGATAATCCTGAGATTATCGTACAACAGGCTTTGATCCATACGGCATGGGTCGCCTATGATGGCGCAACCTACGGAATGACTCTTTCCGGGAAAGTAACCGCCTTATACCAAAAAGCCTTGCAATTGGCACCTGATAATCCAAGGGTAGTTTTTTCAAAGGCGGAATGGGATATGGGATCAGCACGTTATTTTGGGCAGGATACTGCACCCTATTGTAAGGATGTTGAACGGGCCTTGGAACTTTTTGCTAACTTTAAACCTGAGTCTCCTTTTCATCCTAATTGGGGAAAAGAAAGGGCAGAGGAAATAGTTAAGAGTTGTAAACAAGAATAATTAACTAATGACAAGATTTACCAAACATCTGATTAGGGCATTATTAATAGGCACGGTAATCTATTTCATCATTCTTGCAATTTATTTCTTCTTGGGCAGGTTAGATGAAGGTTTCGATTATCAAATGGCCTGGACCGAATATTATAAAAATATGATATTCGCTGTAATACTCTATATGGTTAATGCCTATTGGATTCAATATCTTGTTGTTACCTACAAGCACGACCTGTTTTCGTTAAAAAAATTCACTATTGGCATATCTGGGAATATTCTAGTTTCAATTTTGGGAATTTTTCTCTCTCGCCTTGTACTCGTCGTATTCTTGGAAAAAATGCCCCTGATCGAGTTTCTCACCAATGAGAAACCCGGTTATTATCAATCTTCACTAATTATTGCAATATTTATTTCCCTTATTTTTTATGCAATATGGTATTATAAAAATCGGCAGGAGATTAAGGTCAAAGAGCAAAAGATAATTGCGGGTACGGCCTCGGCCAAGTTCGATGCCCTTAAAAATCAACTGGATCCCCATTTTCTATTTAACAGTTTGAATGTTTTGACCAGTTTAATTGAAGAAGATCCTTATCAAGCGCAGAAATTCACGACATCCCTTTCAAAAGTGTACAGGTATGTGTTGGAACAAAAGAACAAGGACTTGGTTTCAGTCGAAGAAGAGCTGCAATTCGCCAAAACCTATGTAAAATTGTTGAGAATGAGATTTGAGGATAGTATACATTTGGAGATACCTCAACATAGTTCTGATCCTGATGCAAAAATTGTACCCTTGTCATTGCAGTTATTGCTTGAAAATGCGGTGAAACACAATGTGGTTACCGCTTCCAAACCATTATATATAAAAGTATATGAAGACAATGGCATGTTGGTCGTTGATAATAACCGTCAAGAGAAGCAAGTGGTTAAAAAGAGCAGTGGCGTGGGTCTTCAAAATATTCGACAACGCTATGGAATATTAACGGATAGGCAGGTAGAGATTGTAAAATCCGAGGCCGATTTCAGTGTAAAATTACCCATGCTAACCGAACAGGTATCAGTTATGGAGACACAACAAACAATTATCGATGAGAAGCGCTACGAAAAAGCGAAGAAACACGTAGAAGAGCTTAAAGGGTTTTATGGCAATCTAACGGCCTATTGTATTGTAATACCCTGTCTGGCTATTCTTAACTATAATACCACTGGTTTTCCTTGGGTTATTTTTCCAGCCCTAGGATGGGGGTTTGGTGTTGCTGTTCATGGTATGGAAGTTTTTGGTTACAATCCGTTATGGGGCAAAACCTGGGAAGAGCGCCAAATTAAGAAGTTTATGGATGAGGACGAATTCTGATTCAACAATCCATCCTTCGAAAATAACAACTCGGTCAAGAAGATTTAATTAAAAGTGAAATCCGCATTAATTTTGGAATAACAAATTAGGAACAACCGACAAAAAACAACAAAATTATGGAAACTTCAGATAAGGATAGAAAGTATTACAAGGCAAAAGATAAGGTAGAGGCTATTAAGAAATTTTATACGAGTTTAATGTCATATGTATTCTTTATCGCTTTCTTGGCAGGATTGAATTATTGGGTGAATGAGTGGAGCTATCCTTGGTTTCTTTGGGCGGCCTTTGGATGGGGTATTGGCCTTATTTTTCATGCCATTAAGGTATTCAGTTTAAATCCTTTTTTTGGAAGGGATTGGGAAGAACGCAAGATCAAGGAGTATATGGAAGAGGATGAAAAACAAAATAGATGGAAGTAAGGGAAAATAACAACAGGGAAAAATTGGAACGCGCCAAGAAACGTGTTGAAGAACTCAAGGGTTTTTATATTCACCTTACTATTTATATTCTGGTAAACACTTTTATTTCTACCATACAGATTATGGATAATATACGCGATGGGGAAAGTTTTAATGACGCAATTTGGAATTTCGGAACCTTCGCCGTTTGGTTCTTCTGGGGTATAGGGCTATTTTCTCATGGGGTAAAGGTCTATTCATTAATTCCTTTTTTCGGAAAGGACTGGGAGCGAAAACAGATACAGAAGTATATGGATAAAGATAAAAAGGAAGCTGAAAAATATAGATAATGGAAGAAAACAGTAGGGAATCGGTGCAGTTTAAGAAGGCCAACAAGAGGCTAAAAAGGGTTAAGAAATTCTATAGGCACCTAAGCGTCTATATTATAATCAACATCATTCTTTTTGGAGTTAAGATTTCTTTGTACAGTGAATTAGGCGGACAAAAGCTAGTAGATCAAGGCTTTCAAGACTGGTATGCCCTTAATTTGTTGATTACGCCACTGCTCTGGGGTTTAGGCCTATTGATACATGGTATTCTAGTATTCAAATATCCCAGTTTAACGAGCAAGGATCTCAAACCAAATTTTATTAAACGTTGGGAAGAGCGTAAGATCAAGGAATTTATGCAAGAAAACAAAGACCTATAAATGGCATTATCAATCCCAAATTTAAAATAGCCATGAACGTAATAATCATAGAAGATGAAAAACCGGCAGCCAGAAGATTAAGTAGACTTTTGGCAGACTTGAATGTTGAAGTGTCGACCATGCTGCATTCTGTGGAAGAATCAATTGAGTGGTTCCAAAGAAATGAACATCCAGACCTTATTTTTTTGGATATTCAACTTTCAGACGGACTTTCCTTCGAGATTTTCGATGTTGTGGATGTGCGAAGTTCCATAATATTCACTACCGCATATGACGAGTATGCCCTTCAGGCTTTTAAATTAAATAGCATAGATTATTTATTGAAACCCATTGATGATGAAGAATTGGAAAATGCAGTTGGGAAATTCAGGTCGGTACAACCAAAGGGACAAAAATTGTCTTTGGATTTTGAGGACATAAAAAAATTATTGGTAAACCCCTTGGAACGGGAATACAAAAAAAGATTCACGACTAGGGTAGGGCAACATTTGAAAATTATCAATGCCGATGAGGTCGAATGTTTTTACAGTGAAAACAAGGGGACCTATGCCGCGACAACCGATGGCCGGAATTATTTATTGGATACCACTTTGGAAAATCTGGAAGCAGAGTTGGAACCAAAAATTTTCTTCCGGGTAAGCAGAAAGTTTTATGTAAACGTCAACCATATCAATGACATAATCGCCTATACGAATTCACGCCTAAAAATCAAATTAAATCGCTATATTGACCAGGAGATCATCGTGAGTAGGGAACGTGTACGTGACTTTAAGTTATGGTTAGAGTAGTGTATACTAAAACGTTGATATAAAAATAGTTAAATACAATTATAGATTTTTCTTATAGTTCCTTTTTAGTAGGAATTTACTTAGTTTTATCCACTCTATTATCATCAAAGGAGGAAGGTAATAACTTGGGTATCAACTTGATGAAAATCGGGAGTAAAACTGCCCCACCGGGAAGCATGAAAATGGCGAGCGATGGTATGCTTTTGAAGATATCCAAAAGTTGACTTTGTACTTTTTTCTTTTCTTCTGAACTCAGATCTTTTACGGTTGATTTGGAAATCAAAGCGACCAATTCCTTACTATCTGAAAGTTCTTTTTGAAGTCTTTTGCTATTCCTTAGAATTAGTCTATTGACCACTTTAGCCATACTGTCATAAAACTTGGATGCCAGATTTTGATCTTTCAAATAAGGAATGGCCTTTAAATTTTTGTTAAAAAATGAGGCTATCTCCTCTAGACTTCTTGCTATTTCCTTTTCGGTAAAGCCAAGATCCTTACCCAATCCGTAAATGAAATCAGATTCCAAATAGTTGACGGTTTTATCCTCCCAAATGGTCAATGCTGCAATATCAAGGAAATATTGATTCTCGATTTTGGAAAAATCATGTAATAGCTTATCGCGATAGCTGCCATCATATTGTTGGCGACTTGCATCAATATAGGTTAAGGACGCTTCGAATAAATGGGCCAATTTATCATCGGTTATGTTTTTTTCCTTTGAATTAAGCGTATGATAGACAATGTTCATAGCCAGATACTCCAAATTCCCGGCATATTCCCCAATAGCAGACTTGTCCTTCAAATAACGTTTGAAGGTAAGTACATCTATGTACAACAAGGAGTTGGTGATAATGCTATTGAAAGTCTTGCTGATTACATTATCCTCTAGATAAATCCTGGTATCAAACAGGTTTTCCAGTTGATCGGATGCCTTTTTACCAATGAAAAGTTTCTCTATAAACGAAATCTGGTTTAGACCAAGGTTCTGATAAAAGCGAAACAATTCATCTTTAAAAACATTGTAATCAGTACTCTTTCTTTCAAATCTGAAAGTGAAATACAACGAGGCCAATAGATTTATCTTGGCCTTTTCATCTTCAGATAGCTTATGCTCTGGAGTTATGAACCTTGGTATCTTTGTGTTGATCCCATATACGAATCCTGTCTGTTTCAATGCATCGTAAAGATCAGTATAGTCTTTATAACTAGCTACCTGATCTTTTACAAGATATCCGAATTTGTCTATCCAACCAGAGGCGGAAGGGTTCATAGGCGATTGATTAGAGCCTCAAATTAAAACAAATTAAAGGACTTTATGTGTGCGCATATCTGTTTTTGATTAAGAATTCTAGATATGATAATCTTCTAGGCCGTTAAAGTGATATTGGGCACAGCCCGTTTGACACAACAAAAATAGCTGTCTTGGCCGTATATTGTGCCCAATAGATGGCAATTTTGGTACTTGTTCTATCCTATTAATTTCAACCGTTTGTTACGGGTAATAAGGAAAGCGATCTAAACTCGTTTATTTTTTTAGAAACTGTACTTGGGCCTGGACGGCAACATCACTCCATGTTTTGCTAATGCCATCGGTTCCTGTATGTAGTTCTTTGCAAGCTTTATTGATTGACGCTAGTGCTTCCAAAGCATTCCAATCTTCCAGGTTCAGATTACCATTAAAAGTGATGATATTTACCGAATCCATAGTGTATTCCAATGGAATATTGGCTGTTTCACCATTCATGGTTATATCGATAGAACATTTGTTGTTTGCATCCTTTTTGAACACACCGGAGATTAGTTCCGTGTTTTTCATGGCGCCAAAAAAGAATTCCAGCAATTTAGGGTCCCTCGTTCCGGTAGCATCATTGGTGAACAAACTGCTTACGGGAATACCGAACGAGGTACCGTTCAAAGCGCCCAGGGCCGTCGCTCCACTTTTAATGTCCTTAAAATCAATTTTCAGGAATTTGCCACCAACAGCCAATTTTTCGGTGGTTTTGTAGGCTGTAAAACTGACTTTGGTCGAATCTTTTACCAAAGTATAGTTTTCAGAGACTATTTCTTTTCGCTGCCCTTCTTCATCCTTCTTGACTTCCTTGCAGCTAGAGCCTACGATAAAGAGTAGGCCTAATGTTAAAAGACAGATTCCTTTCATGCAAATAATAGTTTAAGCTCCAAATAAAACCAGTTTCTTATTGAATAATTCCCGTACAGCTTATCCTTGCACCAGCAGCTCCACTTGGCTGGGAAACAAAATCGTCTACTCCTTGGTGCACGATTACGGCCTTACCTAGAATATTCCTGTTTTCATCTTCACATCCAAGACACCACTGATCTGTTATAAATTCCAGGGTAGCGTTACCCTCTGCATCTGCAGTTAAGTTTCCAATATCCCCTTTGTGGTAGCCTTCTGCTGCACCCCATTTACCATGGGGTTCATGTGTGGGATTCCAATGACCTCCAGTCGATTTTCCATCATCAGAGGAACAGTCCGCTTTTTCATGTAAATGAATGGCATGCTCCCCTGGAGTAAGGCCTGAAAAATTTGCAACCATAGTAATTTTACCTGCTTCCTGTGTAAAGGTTACTTCTCCTTTAACCGAACTATTGCTCTTTGGTTCCATAGAAAACTTAATTACCTCCACATTATCCTCTTCCGTAACTTTTTCAATAGCTTCCTCAGTTACCTCTTTAGTTTCTTTTTTTGCTTCCTTACAGTTGTAGCCGAACATGACAACAACAGCCAAAGCAATAAGTTTTATCAGTTTCATTTGTCTTTGTTTTTAGATTTTGATTTAAAGTTAAGTAATAATTCGAGGAAGACAAGAAACCATTACATCAAAGGCATCAAATCACCCCCCCTTTGTATCACCCATATGGTTGTTGAATCCTTACTCAACAAGTTCTGTTATTATTTGGGTTTCACTATTCAAGGTTTTATGTACGGGACATTTATCCGCGATTTGTAGTAATCGTGCCCTTTGTTTGTCATCGAAGTCCCCATTAATCTTGATTCCCCGGTGAAAAGTATCGATTTTGGTATTCGAAGATTCACAGTCCTCAC
>JAHHKH010000256.1 GCA_018679695.1 Maribacter sp. | reverse complement strand
GAGCTTCAGATGCAATGCAACTGACAGCGGATAAACTGAGAAATACAAGACATTTTTCCAACACCCTTTTTAATATTATGCGCGGCGGCATTTTTGATGATGGCTATCAAATTGAAAAATGGGATTTTGTAAAATACATTGAAAAAGCCAACAAAAAAGTCTTTAAGAAAAAGGGAGTCCTCTTAAAAACCCTTCCAGAGGTTTTTACCCTGGGTCATCTGAAAGCATTGGCTAAAAAAGATGAGGATAAAAACTTTAAAAGACTCGCTATTGAATATATGCCTCTTAAATTTAGTAGAAGGCATGGTGATCCCAGTAGGCCTTGGAACAGGTTTTCCATTAATACAACTAATGAATTGGATGGTTCAAAAATATTGGATTACGAAGGTAACTGGCGGGATATTTTTCAAAACTGGGAAGCTTTGGCACATTCGTATCCAGAATTTATAGGGAGTATGATCCATAAGTTTTTGAATGCAACTACATTCGATGGATATAACCCTTACCGCGTAACCAAAGACGGTTTTGATTGGGAAATCATTGAGCCAGACGATCCATGGTCATATATTGGGTACTGGGGTGATCATCAAATCATCTATCTATTAAAGTTTTTGGAGTTTATAGAACACCATTATCCTAATGAACTGGGAACCTATTTTAAACAAGATATTTTTGTGTACGCCAATGTACCTTACAAAATCAAAAGTTATGCTGATATCTTGAATAATCCCAAAGATACTATTGAGTTTGATCATGAATCAGACCAAAGGATTGCTCAAAAAAGAGTGGAATTAGGTGCTGATGGAGCTCTGTTGAGAGATAAAAACTTCTTCATTTACAAAGTTAATCTTGTTGAAAAACTTTTGGCTACGGTTCTGGCAAAGATATCGAACCTCATTCCTGAAGGAGGCATCTGGATGAATACGCAAAGACCAGAATGGAACGATGCAAACAATGCCTTGGTAGGAAACGGTGTATCAATGGTGACTTTGTATTATTTACGACGGTTCTTGAATTTCCTTGAAGGGATTGTTGAAAAAACGACTCAGGAGGAGAATGAAGTCTCTAAGGAATTAGCTGAATTTTTTAACAGGGTACACGCTACATTAATTGAAAATGAACTTATCCTAACGGGTAAAGTCTCGGATAGGGATAGAAAGACAGTATTAGACGGACTCGGAAATGCAGGAAGTGATTATAGAACAGGAATTTATAAGCATGGTTTTTCAAGTGATAAGGAAACCATTTCGAAAACAGATTTGTTAGGCTTTTTGGAAATCGCCAAAAAGTATTTAGATCATTCCATAGATGCCAATAAAAGAGATGATAACTTGTTCCATGCCTACAACATAATGACGGTAGAGAACGATTCAGAAGTTTCTATCTCCTATCTTCCCGAAATGTTGGAAGGCCAAGTAGCGGTATTAAGTTCTGGGTACATCTCGGGAGAAGCGTCTTTAGAATTATTGGACGCTCTAAAAAGTAGTGCCCTGTTTAGACCAGATCAATACAGTTACATCTTGTACCCTGACAAAGAACTGCCAAGATTTGATGTAAAGAATAATATCCCTTCAGAAAAAGTTGAAGCTTCAGCCTTGTTAAAGCGACTTTTAAAAGATGGAAACAAGCAGGTTATTTTACAGGACGCACAAGGAAACTACCATTTCAATGGAAACTTCAACAATGCAAATAGCCTAAAAGAAGCATTGTCACAGCTTCCTGGCGAAGAATATGGTGCATTGATTGAAAAAGATAAGGACTTGCTTCTAGAGACTTTCGAAGAGATCTTTGATCACAAGTCCTTCACCGGGCGATCAGGAACCTTCTTTGGTTATGAAGGCTTGGGATCTATCTATTGGCATATGGTTTCCAAATTGCTATTAAGCGTTCAGGAAACTTGTCTTCAGGCTATAGAAAATGGGGAAAGCGAAGTTATTATAGGAAAATTACTAGACCATTATTATGAAATCAATGAAGGTATAGGAGTTCACAAATCACCAGAATTATTTGGTGCTTTCCCTACAGACCCCTATTCCCATACACCGGCAACCAAAGGGGCCCAACAACCTGGTATGACCGGTCAGGTGAAAGAGGATATCTTAAGTAGATTCGGGGAATTAGGGGTATTCGTAATGGATGGAAAATTAGTATTTAACCCTCGTTTATTAAGGGATGGGGAGTTTTTGAAAAAGCCTAAAATTTTCACCTATATAGATATACATAAAAAAGTTAGACAAATTGAATTGGAAAAAGATTCCCTAGGTTTCACCTATTGTCAAATTCCCATCATTTACAAATTGGACGGGAAGGAAGGTTTGAAAGTTGTATTCAATAGTGATTCAGAACTTGAACTTGATCATCTAAATCTTGATTTGGCAACAAGTAAGAAAGTTTTTGAACGTACCGGAGAGATAGCACAAATTATTGTATCAATAAATAAATAGTGAATCTGCAAAAAGGAGTTAAAATAATAATTGGTTTATTAATTACGATCCTTACATTTTCATGATAAGATTCGAATAAAAAGAAAGTATTTCAGAAGTGAAAGAGCAAACAAGTTTAAGTGCAAAAGACATTTTGGGTAATCCAGATTATTTAGCAATTTCTTATGGAGGTTATCGTAAATCTACTCGAGAAATACAGCCAACTATAGAAGAGATAAAAGAAGACATGAAAATTCTTCATGCAATGAATATTAAAGTTTTAAGAACATATAATGTGCAATTACCGCATGCATCCAATGTTCTAAAGGCTATTAGTGAATTAAAAAAAGAAGACCCTTCTTTCGAAATGTATGTCATGTTAGGTGCTTGGATCGATTGCCACAACGCATGGACAGACCAAGAACCTGATCATGAAGTTGAAAGCGCGCACAATGCAGCGGAGATTGAGCGAGCGGTGGCATTGACAAAAGCTTACCCGGATATTGTTAAGATTGTAGCAGTTGGAAACGAAGCTATGGTGCATTGGGCAACAAGTTACTTTGTGCGTCCTAATGTTATTCTGAAATGGGTGAACCATTTTCAAGAATTAAAAAAGAATGGAGAGCTTCCCAAAATTTTATGGATTACAAGCTCAGATGATTTTTCATCGTGGGGTGGTGGTGATCCAGTATATCGCACTGAGGATTTAATTGACCTAATTAAGGCTGTTGATTACATATCTATGCATACATACCCTATGCATAACTCTCACTATAATCCTGACTTCTGGCTAGTGCCTGAAAATGAATCGAAATTTTCAAATACGAAAAAAATTGAATCAGGAATGCAACGTGCACTTGACTTTGCCACTAATCAATTCGAAGGCGTTTTAAGCTTTGTTAAAAGCTTAGGGTTAAATAAACCTATTCATATTGGAGAAACTGGTTGGGCTACAAATTCCAATGGACCTTATGGAGCCGATGGTTCTAAGGCCGCAGATGAGTATAAGTCTGGAAAATATTATAAACTTATCAGAGACTGGAGTAAGAA
>JAHHKH010000235.1 GCA_018679695.1 Maribacter sp. | reverse complement strand
AAGGAAAAACCCCATAATTCAAAAAAAATAGTAATTTTGTCGAGGAATTTTTAACATTTTAGTTCATGTTAAAAATTCGAAACCTAGACCGCCTGTATGGAACATAAGATAAATGCCTACAACAGTATCCTAGATTTAATAGGAAACACTCCACTGATCAAACTGAACAAATTAACAACCAAACTACAAGGTAACTATTATGCCAAAGTAGAAGCTTTTAATCCTGGTCATTCTTCAAAAGATAGAATTGCCGCTTATATTATTGATGAAGCGGAGAAGAGAGGAATTCTAACGGAAGGAAGTACGATAATCGAAACTACTTCCGGTAATACTGGGTTTAGCCTGGCCATGGTCAGTATTATCAAAGGCTATGAATGTATCTTGGCAGTAAGTTCAAAATCCTCGAAGGATAAGATCGATATGCTCCGTTCAATGGGTGCCACTGTATATGTGTGCCCTGCGCATGTTAGTGCCGATGATCCCAGATCTTATTATGAGGTTGCCAAACGTTTACATAAAGAAACCAAAGGTTCAGTATACATAAATCAATATTTCAACGAATTGAATATCGATGCACACTATGCGTCGACAGGTCCTGAAATTTGGAAGCAAACCAATGGTAACATTACCCATCTTGTAGCCTGTAGTGGAACAGGAGGTACCATATCCGGGATTGCTAAATACTTGAAAGAACAAAACCCCAAGGTCAGGATTATTGGTGTGGATGCTTATGGTTCTGTTCTCAAGAAGTATCATGAGACTGGGAAAATCGATGCTGATGAGATTTACCCCTACAGAATTGAAGGTTTAGGTAAAAACTTGATTCCTTCTGCCACTGATTTCAATGCTATTGACGAGTTCATAAAGGTAAGCGATGAAGAAAGTGCACATGCTGCAAGGGAACTGGCCAGAACAGAGGGCATATTTGCCGGTTATACCAGTGGTGCGGTCATGCAAGCGGTAAAACAACTGAATGAGCTCGGTAAATTTGAAAAAGACAGTAATGTAGTTGTGATCTTACCCGATCATGGATCACGTTATATGAGTAAGATCTATAGTGATCAATGGATGGAGGACCAAGGGTTCCTAGGAACAAAGGTCGAGGAAGAAGTACAAAAAATACAATTTGTAAAATAAGGGTTTTATTTTTTAAAAAGCATAAAAGCAACGATGATGGCATCGTTGCTTTTTTTGTTCGCCCATAAATAAGTTATGAATGCTAATGAAAAATATATACTTTTGCAGACAAACCAACTAGGTATAATGAAAGACTTATTTGAAAGAATTATCGAGAACAAAGGCCCGTTGGGAAAATGGGCTTCCCAGGCAGAAGGATATTTTGTTTTTCCAAAATTAGAGGGTCCTATTTCCAATAGGATGAAATTTCAAGGTAAAGAGGTCATTACTTGGAGTATTAATGATTACTTAGGACTTGCCAATCTTCCCGAAGTCAAGAAAGTTGATGGTGAGGCTGCAGCCGAATATGGTGCAGCTTTTCCAATGGGGGCTAGGATGATGAGTGGTCATACCGATTTTCATGAACAATTGGAGCAAGAATTGGCCGCTTTCGTAGATAAAGAATCCGCCTATTTGTTGAATTTTGGATATCAGGGAATTATGTCGGCTATCGACGCCTTGGTTTCCAAAGATGATATCATCGTTTATGATGTGGATTCGCATGCATGTATTATAGATGGTGTTCGTTTGCATATGGGCAAACGTTTTACTTTTAAGCATAATGATATCGAGAGCTTGGAAAAAAACCTGGAGCGGGCCAAGAGAATGGCCGAACAAACAGGAGGCGGAATTTTAGTGATTTCTGAAGGCGTTTTTGGAATGCGAGGTGAGCAGGGCAAACTTAAGGAAATCGCTGCCTTAAAGAAAAAGTTCAGTTTTCGATTTTTAGTTGATGATGCCCATGGCTTTGGGACTTTAGGTAAGTCAGGCGCTGGAGCCGGGGAAGAACAAGGTATACAGGATGAAATTGATGTATATTTTGCAACTTTTGCCAAATCAATGGCTGGAATCGGTGCTTTCTTGGCGGCCGATAAGGAAATTATAGATTATTTAAAATACAATTTGAGATCTCAAATGTTCGCAAAGTCGCTTCCAATGATTTATGTGAAAGGTGCTTTGAAAAGATTGGATATGTTGCGTACAATGCCTCAATTGAAGGCAAAGCTTTGGGAAAATGTAAATGCGTTGCAGAACGGTCTTAAGGAAAGGGGATTTGATATAGGGACTACATCAAGTTGTGTAACTCCGGTTTATTTAAGTGGTAGTATTCCCGAGGCCATGGCACTGGTAAAGGATCTTAGGGAGAACTATGGTATTTTCTGTTCTATTGTCGTTTATCCAGTTATTCCTAAGGGGATGATTTTATTGCGAATGATTCCTACAGCTACACATACCATGGAAGATATTGAAGAGACCCTCGAGGCCTTTTCGGCGATTAGGGAACGTCTGCAGAATGGTACCTACAAAAGATTATCAGCCGCTGTTGCAGCTGCAATGGGCGAATAATAAGCCATATCTTTTGAATTGAAAATAACCGAATTCCAAATTCCATCCCTCAATATGGTATTTGGAATTTGTCTTTTAAACAAACTACTGTAATTTTTTACGATAGGTACAGCGTCTTTGATAAACAACCGGATCAAAATGCTTCCACATTTGTCTAATGGCAACATTTTCTTCCAGTTCGGGGGTTCGATAACACATTTCAATCTTTTTCTCGGTAAAGGTCTTGTAATATTCATTGAAAATTATGGCCGTAACACCTTTATTCTGAAATTCAGGATGGATCCCTATGAGATAGAAAATAACATCCTTACTGGTCTTTTTTGCTCTTAATAAATGTAAAAATCCAAAAGGGAATAATCTGCCATTGGCCTTTTGAAGTGCCTTGGAAAAAGAAGGCATTACAATGGCGAAAGCGATCAATTTATCCTCTTTGTCAACAATGAACTTAATATATTCAGGATTTATAAAGCCGAGGTATTTTTTCTTGAAATAGGCCTTCTGTATATCGGTAATGGGCACAAAGGAAGATAATGAGGAATAAGTTTCGTTAAAGAGGTCGAACATTTTATCTGCCATAGGCAGAACATCCTTGGTATTTGTAAAATTTATCTCGCGTAAACCATATCGTCTTTTAATTAAACCTTGTACTTTGCTGAACAATGCCGGATCCGCATTTTTTGCCGGGAATTTACTCTCCAAATAGCCTTTTTCCTTAACAAAGCCCAAACGTTCATAATGCTCTTTATAATAGGCGTGGTTATACCAGGTTATCATGGTTCCAATATGATCAAACCCCTCGGTAAGAACGCCAACCTTATCCAAATTGGAAAAACCAACAGGCCCTTCCATAAACTCCAGCTTATTCTGTTTGCCAATTTCAGCCACTTTGTTCAATAGGGTTTCGGAAACTTCTGTATCATCTATGAAGTCGAACCAACCAAAACGCATCTTTTTCACGTTTTGTTGGTTAATTTCCAACCAATTGATAATAGCAGCAATTCGGCCTACGATTACATTGTCCTTATAGGCTAAGAAAAACCGGGCTTCGGCATTTTCGAAAGCCGGATTCTTGGTTTTATCAAATGATTCCAATTCATCATTGATTATTGGCGGTATCCAGTAAGCGGAACCCTTGTACAAGGAAAATGGAAACTTGACAAATTTCTTTAGTTCGGCCTTTGAAACAGCTTCTTTTAGGGTGACCATACGATTAATTTGTAAGGCCAATATTAGCGATATTAATCAATAACAGAAAATTAACGAACCACTTTTTAGTGGGTTGCCACGGAATGTTTTGTGGTGGGCTATAGATTTAATTCGAGCTATCTTTCTTTTGTGCTTTTTTAAGTTTTCGCAGCTGTTTTTTAGTGGGACCCAAATCTATATCTTCTGCACCGGTCCCTTTATTTTTTTTCTTTTTCACTTTTATCTTTTTCATGCTGTTCTTCCTGATCGGACCCCCATTTTCTTGAGCATTTTGATCTTCAATGGCCTTGGGATCATCTTGGTGGAAATCGAACCGATAGGATATTCCTGCACTAACAAAAATACGGGATGGGGTATTCTTAAAACTAGCTCCTAAATTAATATCGGCTTGCAGGTCTTCACTGAACAAATGGGCTACACCTCCGCGAAGAAGGACATCAGAATAGCGGTCACTTTGAATACCCTGGTTTTCTACGAAAACGCTCCACTTCGGATTTCTAAAAGCATGGGATAGGGATATTAAGTAGCCCAACTCTGGAAAATCGGTCGCTATGCGGTCATAGGATATGTTGGAAATAAGTACGAATCTCGGCGTTATTCGACTTTGGGTAGCGACCATTACCCGAGGCGATATTGTTGGGTCACCAACATAAAACGGATTATCCCCGAATAGAATGTTGGCTCCGGCATATATGGAAACTGAAGGAATCAGGTTTTTTAGTTGAAACAGGTTATTGGCACGCCAACTGTATAAATTTGGTGTATCCTTTTTGTAACGGTCGTAAATTAGATATTTAAGCCCTATTCTATTTCTGTAAAAATCGGTTCGGGAATCACTTGTTCCAAATTCAGCGAATGTGATGTCCTGGTTTTGAAAGGTACTTTCCCAATTCAATTCAAGCTCTTCGAACAAAAGTCCATAACGCAATGATATATCGGTTCCCCAAATATTACTTTGGGTATTCAATAGACCATGATCTTGCTGTTCATAGAATAACCCAGTTTCCAATTGCAACACATTTTTACCAATGGCATATGCGCTGACAGACAAACCGGGTCTATTGGAATTTATGACATCGGTATATTGGGATAAACCCAAAAAGGGTATTGCCATGATTAAAATTAAGGTAATGTGCCTTAAATTATTCAGTTCATAATAATGGCCCATAGTTTGATTTTATTAATATTTTAAGACTTTTGCTCATCTAATACAACGTGAGAATTGTACTTTTGATATAATTATTGAAAAATTAATATGGCTTTTCTGAAAACTATTTTAATAATTCTTCTGGTATATTATTTACTTAAAATACTTGCCAGATGGTTTGGTCCTAAACTATTCAGCTATGCTGCGAAGAAGACCGAAGAGCGATTTCGCGAGAATTTCGGCGGTTATGCCAATCAGCATAGGAACGAAGAAGAACATATGGGCGATGTGATTATAGATAAGAAACCAGCAAAGAAATATTCTGAAAGCAAAAAAGTTGGTGAATATATCGAATTTGAGGAATTAGATTGATTATTTTAGCATTGCCAACTACTTAAACAAACCTATGAAGTCAGGTTTAAAAGCATTTTTCACCCATTTTTTTGTTCTTGTTTTTTTCTTGATTACGTCCTTGGCCTATTTTAGTCCTGTACTGCAGGGTAAGGTTATAGAACAGTCCGATATTCGCCAGTTTACCGGTATGGCGAAGGAACAGAACAATTTTAGAACGAAAACCGGCGAGGAGCCCTATTGGACAAACAGTGCATTTGGCGGAATGCCAACCTATCAACTAGGAGCCTATTACCCGCATGACTACGTCAAAAAATTGGATCGCTTGATTCGTTTTCTGCCAAGACCGGCAGATTATCTTTTTATCTACTTTTTGGGCTTTTATATTTTACTGTGTTGTCTAAAAGTAGATTTTAGACTTGCAGCCTTAGGCGCTTTGGCTTTTGGTTTTTCTACCTACTTGATCATAATATTGGGGGTGGGTCATAACGCAAAGGCACATGCACTCGCTTATATGCCGATGCTTTTAGGCGGGATCGTATTAACTTTCAGGGGAAAGTATCTTTGGGGGTTTGTACTAACTGCGGTTGCCATGGCTTTGGAAGTAGGAGCTAACCACTATCAAATGACATACTATTTTATGTTGTTGGTTTTGATATTGGGGATTGTTTATTTGGTGTATGCAATTCGTGGGAGGAAATTAAAAAATTTCTTTGCTTCTGTTGGGTTATTGCTTGTAGCCGTTTTACTGGGAATAGCTTCCAATGCGACGAGCTTAATGGCAACTAAGGATTATGCCGATTGGAGTACAAGGGGAAAATCCGAATTGACCATAAATCCAGATGGTTCCCCAAAGTCCAATACAAAGGGTCTTAGCAAAGATTATATTACACAATACAGCTATGGTATTACCGAATCACTGAACATTTTTGTCCCCCGCCTTTTTGGTGGATCAAATGCCGAAGATTTGGGCGAGAATTCCAAAACTTACGATTTTCTGATTGATCAAGGTATATCAAGAAGTCAGGCTTTGGATTTTTCGAAAGGTCTGCCCTTGTACTGGGGTAATCAACCAGGGACGGCAGGCCCCGCATATATAGGTGCAATTGTATTTTTTCTGTTTATTCTTGGATTGATTTTGGTTCAAGGCAAGGCCAAGTGGTGGCTTTTAGGAGGAGTAATTATGTCGCTCGTTTTGTCCTGGGGCAAGAACTTTGGTCTCTTGACTGATTTTATGATTGATTATTTCCCATTGTACAATAAGTTCAGGGCAGTATCCTCGATTCAAGTAATCCTGGAACTATGTGCACCGATATTGGGTATTTTGGCTTTGAAGGAACTGTTGGATTCCACGGTGGATAAAAACAAAAAGATAAAGGCCTTGAAGCTATCATTCCTGGGTGTTTTGGGCATTGGCGCTATCTTGTTCGTGATGAAAGGCGCGTTCAGTTTTGAGAGTTTTTCCGATGAAACATTAAAACGCTATTATGGTGATGAGATTCTTTCCTTAATACAATTGGATCGTAAGGCTGTCTATACCAATGACCTATTTAGAACTTTGATTTTCATTGCTTTGGCAGCAGGGTTGGTATGGTTATATCTAAAAGAAAGGCTAAAGGAAAACATACTTGTAATTTTAATTGGGTTATTGATTGTAATCGATTTGGTTGGGGTTGACAAGCGTTATGTTAACAGTGATGATTTTGTGTCAAAGCGTAGAATGTCCAATCCGTTTCCAGAAACGCCATCCGATCAGCAAATCCTACAGGATGAAGCAATCTATAGGGTTTATAATCCGCAAGAAGGATTAAATGGGGCGAGTACTTCTTACTATCATAAATCCATTGGTGGTTACCACGCCGCCAAACCGGCAGGTTTGCAGGATTTGTTCGATTTCTATATCTATAAAGGAAAAATTGAAATCTTGAACATGCTGAATGTTAAGTATGTTATTCAACAAGATGAAGAGGGTAGAAATGCCCCTGTGATGAATCCTGATGCCAATGGCAATGCTTGGTTCGTGAACAAACTAATTGAAGTTAATTCGGCCAATGATGAAATCAAGGCATTGGAAAATCTGGATGTTAAAAAAGAGGCGGCTGTGAATACATCGCGTTTTACAACTATCAATAGGTTTAATTTCCATACAGATTCCTTAGCAGTGATCGCATTAACAGATTACGAACCCAACCATTTGACCTACAGGTCATCCAATCCCAATGCAGGGGTAGTGGTATTTTCCGAAATGTATTATGAAAACGGATGGAATGCTTATATAGATGGTCAACCAAAAGACCATTTTAGGGTAAATTATGTATTGAGAGCATTGAATGTATCGGCTGGAGACCATACCATTGAATTCAAATTTGAACCGGAAGTCATCAAAAAAGGAAGTCAAATAACCCTGGCAAGCTCTATTTTGTTAGGTTTGGTGGTCTTAGGGGGGATTGGATATTCCTTAAGGCGTTCTCCCAAAAAAGAGGAGGACCAATGAAAAAAGTATTGATCATTACGTACTATTGGCCTCCAGCCGGAGGTCCTGGAGTACAGCGATGGTTGAAATTTGTTAAATACTTACCTGATTTCAAAATACTACCTGTGGTTTACATCCCGGAAAATCCCAATTACCCAATTGTGGATGAATCCATTGTAAATGAAATTCCTAAAGGAATCAATATATATAAGCATCCTATTCGAGAACCCTATGCGTTGGCAAGGTTATTCTCGGGTAAAAAGGTTAAACGAATAAGCTCAGGAATAATAAAATCCACTGATCAATCATTCATCGAATCCATACTATTATGGGTAAGGGGCAATTTCTTTATTCCCGACGCACGCAAAAATTGGGTAAGGCCATCCGTACGATTCTTAACCCAGATTATCGATAAAGGGGAAATAGACACCGTAATCACTACCGGTCCACCACATAGTGTACATTTGATTGGGCTTCAGCTCAAACTAAACAAGGGCGTTAAATGGCTTGCCGATTTTAGGGACCCATGGACCTCAATCGGGTATCATAAAGAACTAAAACTTACCGCTAAATCACAAAAGAAACATAAGCGTCTGGAGTATGAAGTATTGAACAGTGCAGATACGATTGTTGTTACTAGTAAGACTACCAAAAAAGAGTTCCAAGGTGTTACAAATAAGCCAATTGCCGTAATTACCAATGGTTTCGATTCGGATTATAGGGGAGGAACACCATTGACTGAAAGCTTCACCATTGCACACATAGGTTCGTTGCTTTCCGGTAGAAACCCAAAAGTACTATGGCATGTCCTAGCTGAACTGCTAAAAGAAAATGTAGACTTTAAAAAACACTTTAAGTTAAGACTGGCGGGAGTAGTTAGCGAAGATGTCCTTCATTGCATTCATGATGCGGGATTAAAGGAACATACCGAAATAGTTGGTTATCTCTCACATGGGGAAGCCATGCTTTTGCAGCAAGAATCGCAAGTGCTATTGTTGGTTGAGATTGATTCGGATGAGACCAAAGGTATCCTACCTGGTAAGTTGTTCGAATATTTATCTGCCAAACGACCTATTTTGGCTATAGGTCCAAATGATTGGGATGCTGCCCAGATAATTGCGGATACCCATTCCGGGACCACATTTGGTTATGGATCGGAAATCGAACTAAAAAATGTAATTTTAAAGTGGTTTGCTGCCTACAAGGACAAAAACCTTGCGATTGAAACCATAGGTGTTGAAAAATACAGTAGGAGGGAACTCACCCGTGAATTGGCCAAAATTATTTAATGGGAATAGTCACTAAACAAGCACTGAGCAATACCATAATCACCTATCTGGGTTTTGGGTTTGCGGCCATTAATACCCTCTTCCTTTATACCAACTTTTTGACCGACGAGTATTATGGCCTTGTAACCGTAATATTGTCTACCTCAGCTGTTTTAATGCCGCTATTGGCCCTTGGGGTGCCCAATACCATGATCAAGTATTACAGTAGTTTTAATGAAGAAAACGATTCAAATGGCTTTGAGACCCTGATGCTGCTCTTACCCTTAGCCTTTATTATTCCAGTTGCACTTCTTGCTTATTTCTTTAATGATGTAGTTGGGGATTTCATTTCCCAAGAAAATACCATTGTTAAAAACTATGTTTGGTACATTTTTCTGATTGGCATGGCTATGGCCTATTTCGAGGTATTTTATGCTTGGTCCAAAGTACAAATGAAATCTGTATTTGGAAATTTCATGAAAGAGGTTTTTAATAGAATTGGGGTAATGCTGCTCTTATTTTTAGTGTATTTTGATTTTATTACTGTTGAATTCTTCCTTAAGGCATTGGTGGCCCTTTATTTATTGCGAACCTTAATTATGAAGCTCTATGCCTTTAGATTGAAAATGCCTAATATTAGTTTTGCCTTTCCGTCGAATAGCTGGGCTGTTCTTAATTATAGTGCCTTGATTATTCTTGGTGGATCTGCTGCGGTAATAATCCTGGAGATTGATAAGGTGATGATCAACCAATACATTCAAATAGAGAATGTTGCTTATTACGGAGTGGCCATTTACATAGCCACGACGATTATTGTACCATCGAGGGCGATGCACCAAATCACCTACCCATTGACCGCCGAATTGCTGAATAAGGGAGACCAAGAGGGTTTAAAATCTTTGTACCAAAAATCGTCCCTGACCCTTTTTATTGCTGCAGGAATAATGTTCGTGTTGATTATCACTAATTTGAATGATCTTTTTCTTATTCTCCCTAAAGAATATCGAGGTGGATTTATCGTTGTATTCTTAATTGGCCTGGCCAAGGTTTATGATTCACTTTTAGGCAATAACAATGCGATATTGTACAATTCGGATTATTATAGAACCCTTCTTTTAATGGGCATTTTGTTAGCAGTACTTGTTGTAGTCCTTAATATATGGCTTATCCCTATATATGGGCTGAATGGTGCAGCTTTTGCAACCTTTTTGGCCATAACTATCTATAATACGACAAAGTTGTTCTATGTAAGACTAAAGTTTTCATTAGTCCCATTTACATCTGGGACTTTAAGGGTGTTTGGCCTCTTGCTCATCTTTGGTGGTATTTTTTACCTGATCAACTTTCCATTCCATCCCATCTTGAATATCGTATTGAAAAGTACATTGATTATCATACTCTATTTGATGGTTCTTTATCGACTCAGAATATCTGAAGATGT
>JAHHKH010000219.1 GCA_018679695.1 Maribacter sp. | reverse complement strand
GCATTGAACCAGGCAGGATTAAAACAAGATGATATTGAATTGATTGAATTGAATGAAGCCTTTGCTTCGCAGTCCTTGGCTGTGATGAGGGAATTGAATCTTAACCAAGATATTGTCAATGTCAATGGGGGAGCAATAGCATTGGGGCATCCGTTAGGATGTACTGGTGCCAAATTGTCTGTACAATTATTTGATGAAATGAGGAAAAGGAATATGCATGGTAAGTATGGAATGGTGACTATGTGTGTGGGTACGGGACAAGGGGCTGCTGGTATCTACGAGTTTTTGAAATAAGAAAAGATTTAATAATTTATGACTATGAGTACCGAAACACAAGAAAAAGACCTATTAAGAGGTGGACAATTCCTAGTTAAAGAAACCAAATGTGAGGATATTTTTACATTGGAGGATCTATCAGAAGAACAACGCATGATGCGCGATAGTACCAAGGAGTTTGTAGATCGTGAACTATGGGCACATTGGGAACGTTTTGAAAAGAAAGATTATGCCTATACTGAGGAATGCATGCGGAAAGCCGGCGAGCTTGGACTTTTGTCAATAGCCGTTCCTGAAGCCTATGGTGGGATGGGAATGGGTTTTGTCTCTACAATGCTTGTTTGTGACTACATTTCAGGGGCCACAGGTTCGTTCAGTACGGCTTTTGGCGCACATACGGGAATTGGCACTATGCCAATCACCCTTTATGGGACCGAAGAACAAAAGCAAAAATATGTGCCCAAATTGGCATCGGGAGAATGGTTCGGCGCCTATTGTCTAACAGAACCTGGGGCGGGTTCTGATGCAAATTCAGGTAAGACCAAGGCTGTTTTATCAGAAGATGGCAAGCACTACTCTATTACAGGTCAGAAAATGTGGATATCGAATGCAGGATTTTGTAATATGTTCATCGTTTTTGCCCGTATAGAGGATGATAAATATATCACCGGTTTTATTGTAGAAAATGACCCTGAAAATGGAATCTCTATGGGCGATGAAGAGAAGAAATTAGGTATCCACTCCTCCTCTACCCGTCAAGTTTTCTTTAACGATACCAAAGTTCCTGTAGAAAATATGCTTTCCGACCGCGGTAATGGGTTTAAGATTGCGATGAATGCACTTAACATAGGACGCATTAAGCTGGCAGCTGCTTGTTTGGAAGCCCAACGTCGTATTATCGGTGAAGCGGTCAATTATGCGAATGAACGGATACAATTCAAAACCCCGATAATGAATTTTGGGGTCATAAAAGCCAAAGTTGCAGATATGGCTACCAACGCCTATGCCGGTGAATCGGCTTGCTATCGTGCGGCAAAGAATATAGAGGACAGAATCGCAATTCGTGAGGCCTCAGGAAATTCGCATCAAGAAGCCGAATTAAAAGGGGTTGAGGAATATGCCATTGAATGTTCAATTCTTAAGGTTGCCGTTTCTGAAGATGTACAGGAAACCACAGATGAAGGACTCCAAATCTTTGGAGGAATGGGATTTAGCGCAGATGCACCTATGGAAAAGGCATGGCGGGATGCTAGAATTGCCCGAATTTATGAAGGGACTAACGAGATTAATCGAATGCTAGCAGTAGGCATGTTGGTCAAGAAAGCAATGAAAGGACATGTTGACCTATTGGGACCCGCTACCAAGGTGGGTGAGGAATTAATGGGAATCCCCTCTTTTGATACTCCCGATTTTTCAGCGCTTTTTTCCGAGGAAAAGGATTTAGTGGCCAGGCTTAAAAAGGTCTTCCTTATGGTTGCCGGCAGTGCAGTCCAAAAATTTGGTCCAGCCTTGGAAAAACATCAGCAGTTGATGATGTGTGCTGCGGACATACTTATCGAGATCTATATGGCGGAATCTACAATTTTAAGAACTGAGAAAAATGCAATACGCTTTGGTGAAGAAGCCCAAGCAGCTCAGATCGCTATGTCGAAATTGTATTTGTACAATGCTGTTGAAACTGCAATATCAAAAGGAAAAGAAGCAATAATTTCTTTTGCTGAAGGCGATGAGCAACGTATGATGCTAATGGGACTAAAACGTTTCACAAAATATACCAATAACCCAAATGTAGTTGCCTTACGCACACAAATCGCTGATAAGCTCGCTGCAGATAACGGTTACACCTTTGACTAATTCAGATTGAAACTTTTGATTATTCAGAAGTAAAAAGCCGCTCCTTTCGGGAGCGGCTTTTTTTAGTAAAACGTTATAATTCGAATCAATCCAAAAAGCTATACATTTTGGCATATTGCATCATTTGCTCCTCAAAGCTTTCAGGTTGGGTGACTCTGATATCAACAATTTCACCTGCATCATTGGTCTCAGGAACCAAAACAGGATTTACGAAGCCACTGTAGGGTGCTGATTTAAACTGACGGTTACGATCCAAAATCTGTGCATGCAACTCCTGGTCCACTTTATCCCCATAACCCTCGACCAAATCTTGGGCAGCCTTAAAATCACCCTCGGATTTTATTCGTTGTGTCTCCTTCAATAACTGTCCGAACAAATCACGAAGTTTTGCATAATCATTGATGTTATAATAGGTTTTCCCATCTTTCTCGATCTTTTCGATAACATTGTCAGCCTTTCCTTTTTCATAAGCCCAGGCAGATACCCATTGCCTATTGACCATATGGTCTTCCTCAATATCATTGCCCAGTTCAATTCGGACTAATTGCGTGATCAATCCGTTCCTTATATATCCGTCATAAGCAGCTTTACCTAGTTCTTCCCAATTATCAACCAATCCCAATTCTTGTAACTTTGGATCCATTAAGTAATAAAGTCCTATTAAATCTGCCCTACCCTCTTCCATAGTGGACGCATAGTTCTTTAAGGTCTCTTTTGGTTGTCCTATACCAGGATTAATTTGTCCTGAAGCATGACCAACGACTTCATGCAGTGCTGTGTGCAACTTATCGGCTAATTGACCGTGCTTTTTCTCCAATTCTATTTCCATACTATCATGGGCAAATTCTTTTAATCTACCGCTACCCCCTGCATTATTATACGCATCGATAATATTCCCAAGAGAAACTGATTTACTCCCATGCTCTTGTCGAATCCAATTATTATTGGGTAGGTTCACACCAATTGGTGTACTTGGTGAGGCATCCCCGGCTTCGCCTGCAACGTTTATGGTTTTATAGGAAACACCTACCACATTGCTTTTTTTGTGTGAATCCATTAAAGGTGCATTGTCCTCGAACCACTGTGCATTCTCTGAAAGGACCGCCATTTGTTTTGACATTTCAAAATCCTTTACCTGTGTAATATTTTCATATGACCCTCTATACCCCTTTGGATCATTGTATACTTCGATAAACCCGTTGATCCAGTCGATGTTGCCTTCCGTTGAAGTTGCCCAAGCAATACAGTACTGGTCCCAAATGTTCAAATCGCCTGTTTTATAGTAGTCGATCAAAAGCGCTAAGGTCTTGGCCTGCTTTTCATTTTCAGCAACACCCTGGGCCTTTTCCAACCATTTTATGATTTCGTCGATGGCGGTACCATACATACCTCCTGATTTCCAAACCTTCTCTACAACTTTGCCATTTTCACGTACCAAAGTAGAGTTTAGGCCGGCTTCAATTGGTCTGTCCTTAGGTCCCTTGTCGGCAGTTTTATAAAAGGCCTCAACATCGGAATCGGTAATTGTTGGCCCATAAAAGTTAACAGCGGAAGAAGCAACATTATCAACTCCTTTTTTCTTATTTACTTTCTTGGCATCCTTATCATTGAAAATTACATCGAACGCTTCGCCCTCAAGTTTGGTGTCGGTTTCCTTAAGCAAATAGGTTAAGAAATCCGCGTTGAATCCCGGTTTGATCTTATCATTGGAATAATGATGATGAATCCCGTTTGAGAACCAAACACGTTTTAAGTATTCCTCAAACGCCTGCCAATCATCGGTCGTTTTATCCCCTGAGTAGGATGAATATATGTTCTCCAAGGCATCCCTGATATCCAGATTATGGCGATAATTCTGGTCCCACATGATGTCACGTCCGGCCAAACCTGCCTGGGTCAAGTAATACACCAACTGCTTTTCCTTTAAGGTCATATCCTCAAATCCCGGAATTTGGTACCTGAGAATCCTTAAATCGGCAAATTGGTCTACGACATATTCAAACTTTTCCTCAACCTGGACCGGTTGTTGTTCGTTTACTTTTTCCTTGCATGACCACAGTAGGCCTATGACAAGAACACTTGATAAAATATGCTTTAATTTCATGTTGATTCTGCTTTATTATTCAGCGTAGCAAATTTAACAAACATCTATGAAATCGGGCAGTTTTATAACTAGAATTTATTAGTAGATATTAAGGTTTTTGTTCATATTTTTTTAGGGTGGATTTGATTTACAGCTTTCAACATCCTAATTTAGGAGAATGGATACTTCCTTATTGAAAATTGCATATTCCCACGAAAATTTCAGAAAAAGAGGTCATGAGTTGGTCGACCAATTGGCAAACCATTTAGAGGCAGCGCTTCATGGAAAATCGAATAAGGTAATTCATTGGAATCTCCCTGAGGATGAGTACGCCTATTGGAAGGGGTTTTTGGAAAATGACGATGAATCCCAACTTTTTTCAGAGATAGTGAAACATACCACGCATGTTCATAATCCCAAATACATAGGTCATCAAGTATGTCCGCCGGCACCCTTAGCAGCGCTCTCTGGCCTCATCAGTAATCTATTGAACAATGGTATGGCCATTTATGAAATGGGGATGGCCCCAACAGCCATTGAACGGATCATGACCGAGTTCATTTGTTCTAGTATCGGTTATGGTGACAATTCAAGGGGTTTTTTGACTTCTGGAGGTACCTTGGCCAATCTTACGGCTTTACTTTCCGCGAGAAAAGCCATAGTGAAACATGACGTTTGGAATAAAGGATCAACCGATGATTTGGGTATCATGGTATGTGAAGAGGCACATTATTGCGTTGACCGGGCCGCAAAGATAATGGGTCTTGGTGAAAAAGGAATCATTAAAATACCCGCAAACTTGGAATTTAAGATGAACAGCTCCTTATTGGAGGAATACTTTCAAAAAGCCAAAAAAGACGGTATCACTGTTTTTGCCATTGTGGGCAGTGCTCCTTCGACCGCTACAGGAATATATGATGATCTGAAGGCTATCGCTGCGTTTGCCAAAAAGCACAATATCTGGTTCCATGTAGATGGCGCACATGGTGGGGCATCGATTTTTTCAGCAAAATACCGCCATACCGTAAGGGGTATTGATCAAGCGGATTCTGTGGTAATCGATGGTCATAAAATGATGATGATGCCGACGATAACGACAGCCCTACTATTCAAATCTGGTAATCATTCCTATGCTACTTTCAGCCAGCAGGCCGACTATCTTTTGGTTAAATCCGAGAAAGAGGACTGGTATAATATGGCCAAACGTACTTTTGAATGTACCAAGACCATGATGAGCATTCAATGGTATACACTCCTAAAAACCTATGGTCAAGGTATTTTTGATGAATATGTAACTACGCTGTATGATTTAGGTCATGAATTTGGTGAAATGATTGAAAAAGATGATCGGTTCGAAATGGTAGTAAAACCCATGTCGAATATAGTATGTTTCCGATATGTTATGGATGCCATGAATAAGAACGAATTAAATCAACTCAATGAGTCTATTAGACAACAACTATTGGAGGAAGGCGAGTATTATATCGTTCAAACAAAGTTGAGGGGCATACATTATTTACGCACCACAATAATGAATCCGTTTACCACTCGAGGTCATTTAGAACTGTTATTGGACAAAGTTAAAGACTTCGCAAAAAAACTACACCTTAAGCATTAAAAGGCTGACGATTATGTTCTCTCTCAGAGGAGGAATCCGGAAAATCAGTTGCTCATGGACTCCAGGATTCTTTCTTCGGTATCCTTGGTTGAAAAGTTCACAGCGCACTCGATCAAAGCCAGGTGGGAATACGCTTGAGGGAAGTTTCCTAAAAGTCTTTTGGTCTTAAAATCAATATCTTCACTAAACAAACCTAAATGATTACTATAAGTCAATAATTTTTCAAAATGTTGCATAGCCTTATCTTCCTCACCAATCTTGAACAAACTATTTATGAACCAAAATGTGCAGATGGTAAAAGAAGAGGAAGGAAGTCCAAAGTCATCTTCATTCTTATATCGGTACAACAATCCATCATTGCTCAAGTTCTTTTCAATGGCCTTGACGGTACCTATGAATTTGGGGTCTTTCGCCTCAATAAATCCATAAGATTCCATTAATAGCACAGATGCATCCAGATGGGAAGATCCATACGATTGTGTAAAGGCCTTTGCTTTATCATTCCATGCATTGGTATGAATATCCGCTTTTATTTCCTGTTCCAATTGAATCCAGGTTTCCAATTTGCGGGTCTTTTTGAGTATACGTGCAACCTTAACCGCCCGGTCTATGGCCACCCAACACAGCACTTTGGAAAAAGTAAAATGCCTGTCTTCGGTTCGGAATTCCCAAATACCCTTATCGGGCTCCCGCCAGTGCTTGGCGACAATCCAAACGATACCTTTGGTTATGCCCCAAAGTTCCTCGCCATTTTCAATATCGGTACTGAATTTCGCCAATTGCGCATGTATGACATCCATTAAAATCCCGTAAATATCATTCTGTTTCTGTTTGTAGGCCGCATTACCTATTCGTACTGGTTTGGACCCCTCATAGCCATCCAAGTGATCCAATGTTTCCTCAGTAAGCGTTTTTTGCTTGTTGATGCCGTACATGATTTGCAGTTTCTCGTCTTTATCGGGAATCAAGTCGATTATGAATTGAAGATATCTACTTGCTACATTTTTATGGCCCAAATCAGCCATAACCTTTATGACCATCGATGCATCACGTATCCAACAGAAACGGTAATCCCAATTCCTCACCTCACCAATGGTTTCGGGCAATGAAGTAGTAGCCGCTGCCAACACTGCCCCCGTTTTATCATAACTTAATAATTTCAAGGTAATGGCACTTCGTGTAATTTGCTTATTGTACTTTCTATAGTTCGGTGTTCTGTTAGTCCAGTTTAGCCAATATACTTTGGTGCGTTCAAGATCTAAATAAATCTTTCTTGAGGTAGGTTGCAGTATTTTTTCATTATATCCCAATAGAAAGTATCCGTTTTGTTTGAGCTCAAGCTCCCTTCCCTCAACTACCGCATTTTTATTGAAAGAAGTATATAGAAAAACGGTATCGAATTTTTCATTCCGAGTAAGACTCACGATGAAGTTCCTTTTTACATAAGTCTCGGTTACACCCAATGCATATTCAAGCTTTGGGTCATATCTTACCCTGAACTTAGGCCTACCCTGTATATGCCTTACATGTCGTGCAATCTCGGGTGGCGCGTAATATCCACCATCTTCCTTATAATACCGAGGCATGAAATCGTGTAACTCAAAAATATTTTCCCCATCGGAAAATCTTGTTATCAAAACTGCCGTGTTCTTTTTGTACCGCTGTTTAATAGTGTATTCTTCCGCCACGATTATTTCAAAACTCCCGCCAATTTTTTCATCCAAGATTTTAGCGAATACCGACGAAGAATCAAACTCGGGCAAACAGCACCAATCCAATGATCCTGTTTTCGAAATCAATGCCGCGCTCCTACAATTTCCAATAATTCCGTAATCTAAATTGTCCATAGTTCAATTATCCGCTAAAAGTTTACTTTAAGTTGGTTTTGCAGTGCAATTTGACGAAATTTAGAAAAACAAAAGACAAATCCCGCTAAAAACATCTAATTAATGGGCAAAACTATCATAATCTCAAATAGATTACCTGTACAATTACAAATTAGCAATGGAACCATCACCGCAATACCGAGTGTAGGAGGATTGGCAACAGGAATGAAATCTGTACACTCTGGTGGTGATAGCTTATGGATTGGCTGGAGTGGATTGACCGATGAGGAAATCCCTAAAAAATTGATAACAAAAATTGATGATGCACTTGCAGAACATGGATCTTCAAAAGTAAACTTATCGTCAGCTGAAGTAGATGGGTTTTATTTTGGTTTCAGCAACCGTACCATATGGCCATTATTTCATTATTTTTTAGAATATTCAGAATTTGAATTGTCTAGCTGGAATATCTACAAGGCGGTCAACCAAAAGTTCGCGGATGCCATTTTAGAAAAGGCTGGGGAGGATGACACGATTTGGGTGCATGACTATCAACTCATGTTGGTACCTCAAATGGTGAGGGAAAAACGCCCTAATATATCAATAGGATTCTTTTTACACATTCCATTCCCATCGTTTGAGATATTTAGAACCCTACCCTGGCGTGAAGAGGTTTTACAAGGCCTTTTAGGTGCCGATCTAATCGGTTTCCATATCTATGATTATGAACGTCACTTCTTGAGTTCGGTAAGAAGGTTATTGGGATTGGAAGTGAGCTTTAATGATATTTATTTAGACAATAGGATCATTAAGGTCGATTCGTTTCCCATGGGTATCGATTATAAGAAATTCAGTGATGCAGCCAAGGAACATCAAAAGAACACTGCGGAACAGCATTCTGATTTACAACGAAGACTTAATAGTCACAAGAGTTCTACCCCAGATGCGAAATTGATTTTATCGATTGACCGATTGGATTATTCAAAAGGTATCGCCAAGCGATTGAATGCTTTTGAATACTTCCTCAACAAATATCCACAGTATAAAGAGAAAGTCAGGCTCATAATTTTAGCGGTGCCCTCACGATCCAATGTGCCCCAGTATCAGTTGTTAAAAAAGGAAGTGGATGAGTTGATTGGTCGAATCAATGGTGATTTTGCGACAGTGAGCTGGACCCCCATTTGGTATTTCTATCGTTCTGTTCCCTTTGAAAATTTAATAGACCTATATACTTCCAGTGATATTGCCTGGCTTACCCCCTTACGTGACGGAATGAATCTGGTGGCCAAGGAATATATTGCCACAAGAACTGATAAAACAGGGGTTTTGATACTTAGCGAAATGGCTGGTTCTGCGAATGAAATGAATGAATCACTTTTAATCAATCCCAATAATTTTGAGCAAATTGCGGATGCCCTTTACGAAGCCATTAATATGCCTAGAGAGGAACAACAAGAGCGGAATACTCATCTGCAAGAACGTTTGGAACGTTATAATGTCGAGAAATGGGCCAACGACTTCATGAATTCACTCAGGGAACAAAAGGACCGGGATGCTGCAAATATTTCTAAAAGATTAACTGAACATAGGTTAAGTTCAGTTTTGGAAAATTTTGCCAATGCTAGAAAAAGGTTATTGTTCTTGGATTACGATGGCACCTTGTCAGGATTTCATGTAGATCCGCAGAAAGCGGGTCCAGACAAGGAATTGTATCAACTATTGGATGCACTCAATTCACTTGAAAACACAGAATTATATCTGGTTAGCGGTCGGGACAAGGAAACCTTTTCCAAATGGTTTCTACCAAAGAAATACAATATGATCGTGGAACATGGCGTCTGGATCTCCAAGAATGGAGAGGATTTTAGAATGCTTGAAAATGTAAAGAATGACTGGATGGAGAAAATTCGTCCCGTCCTTGAAAGTTTCGTCGACAGGACTCCTGGAAGTTTTATTGAGGAGAAGAACTATTCCCTGGCTTGGCATTACCGTAAAACAGATCCCGATTTTGGAAACCTAAGGGCCAATGAACTCAATACTGTTTTAACCAGTTTAATTGCCAATGATGATCTGAGTGTATTGAATGGGAATAAGGTTATGGAAATAAAAAGTAGCAACGTCAATAAAGGTCGAGCCACTGTCCGCGTTATGGGAGAGGATGATTATGATTTTGTCTTTGCCATAGGTGATGACTGGACTGATGAATTCATGTTCCAGGAATTGCCGGAATCGGCAGTTACCGTAAAAGTTGGAAGACAAAAGACCTCGGCCCAATACTATATCGATGGTATAAAATACGTTCGCAACCTATTAAAACGATTTGCAGATTGAAAAATATCCGCAATTCTACCAGTAATTGATTTCAAAAGTTACATTTGTAATAAATCCTAATTGTAACTTTCAAAATGAAAAATTTCTTCGCATCCCTTTTATTTCTTATTCCGGTATTAGTAAGTTCCCAAACAGACTCGCGTATTTACGATATTATCAATGCCGTTTCAGCAGACCGAATTGAGTCAGATATCACCACTTTGGCCAATTTTGGCACACGACATACCCTAAGCGATACCGTCTCGCAAAGCCGTGGTATTGGTGCTGCACGTAGATGGATCAAGAGCGAATTCGAAAAGACTTCAATGGACTGTGATGCTTGTTTAGAGGTCTTTTATCAAAGTGATTTGGTAAAAAAGGATGACAATAGTCGCATTGTCAAAGATGTATGGGTAGTGAATGTGATTGCCGTTCAGCGCGGTACCACATATCCCAACCGGTTTATCATTATGAGTGGGGATATAGATTCGCGGGTTAGTGATCCCAATAATTTCACATCAGATTCCCCTGGTGCAAATGACAATGCCAGCGGCATGGCAGGTACTATAGAGGCGGCGCGGGTATTGTCTAAATACCAGTTTGAAAATAGTATTATCTACGTAGGCCTTTCAGGTGAGGAGCAGGGACTTTATGGAGGTAAGGGGCTTGCAGCCTATGCCAAGGAAAACGGTTGGGAGATTATAGGAATATTAAACAATGACATGATCGGGAATATCACTGGTGTGGATGGTGTAGTAAATAATAGGGAATTCCGTATTTTTTCGGAACCGGTACCTCCTACAGAAACCGAAAAACAACGAAATGCAAGACGCTTTTATGGGGGTGAGGTTGATGGCATATCGCGGCAATTGGCCCGATACGTTCATAAAACAACCAAAACGTATATGCCAGAAATGAATCCGATGATGGTTTACCGGTTAGATCGTTTTGGCCGTGGCGGTCACCACAGACCTTTCAATGATGCCGGTTACGCAGGGATTCGAATCATGGAGGCCCATGAGAACTATACCCAACAACACCAAGATATACGAACTGAAAATGGTATTGAATATGGCGATGTCCTAAAGCATGTGAATTTTGATTATGCCGCTAAACTGACGGCTGTGAACGCAATTAATCTGGCATCGATAGCCTGGGCACCACCTGCTCCCAAAGAGGTTAAAATAGGAGGTATTGTAGAACCTTCGGCAAGGCTGCAATGGAGCGCAGTCGATGGTGCAGCTGGTTACAAGATCTATTGGCGCGATACCACTGCACCCCACTGGGAGCATAGCCGTAATGTGGGCAATGTAATGCAGTTCACCCTTGAGGGTATCGTCATTGACAATTTTCTATTTGGGGTTTCGTCAGTAGGTGAAAATGGTTTTGAAAGTCCAGTGGTTTTTCCAAATGCAATTATGCGATAGAATATGAAAAAACATTTTCTTATACTCATTATACTCATTATGGCCCTGGATCTTCCGGCCCAAGAATTTACAGAACAAGACACATTACGAGGAAGTATAACCCCTGAACGTTCCTGGTGGGATTTGAACTACTATCACTTGGATATTGAGGTAAAACCCGATGAGAAATTCATTTCAGGAAGCAACCTTATTCGATATAAGGTTTTGGAAGAAAGGAAAGTCCTCCAAGTTGATTTACAACCGCCCTTGAAAATTGATATGGTTACCCAGGATGGCAAGGAATTAAAGGTAACCTCTAACGGTAATGCACATTTCATTAAACTGAAAAAGAAGCAGAAAAAAGGAACATACAAAGAGATTGTAGTTCATTATTCAGGGTATCCCAAGGAAGCGGTTCGTGCACCATGGGATGGTGGTTTCTCCTGGAAGAAAGACGAAAACGGCAAGCATTTTGTGGCCACAAGTTGCCAAGGTCTTGGGGCGAGCGTATGGTGGCCGAACAAGGATCATATGTACGATGAAGTGGATAGTATGGCTATGAGTGTAAAAGTCCCGAAGGGATTGATGAATGTCTCGAATGGGCGATTGCGGAAAGTTGATGAGGAAACCAATACTTACCATTGGTTTGTAGCAAACCCTATCAACAACTATGGGGTAAATGTGAACATCGGTGATTACGTACATTTTGGTGAAAAATACAAAGGTGAAAATGGTCTTCTGGATATGGATTACTATGTACTCCGTGATAATTTGGAAAAGGCCAAAGAACAATTTCGGCAGGCACCCATGACCCTTAGGGCCTTTGAATATTGGTTTGGCCCCTACCCTTTTTATGAGGACAGTTTTAAATTGGTGGAAGTTCCCTATTTGGGCATGGAGCACCAGAGTTCGGTTACCTATGGCAACCACTATCAAAATGGTTATTTGGGTAGGGATTTATCGGGCTCGGGTTGGGGAATGCTGTTCGACTTTTTGATCATTCATGAATCGGGTCATGAATGGTTCGCAAATAATATTACCAATATCGATATTGCCGATATGTGGATACATGAAGGTTTTACCTCATACTCCGAAAACCTATATTTGGATTATCACTTTGGAACCAAGGCGTCAGAGGAATATGTGATAGGGCTTCGTAAAAACATTAAGAACGACATTCCTGTCATAGGCCCTTATAATGTCAACAAAGAGGGCTCGGGTGATATGTATTACAAGGGCTCCAATCTTTTGCACAATATTCGTCAATTAGTGGGCGATGATGAAAAATGGAGGCAAATATTACGTGGGTTGAATAAGGATTTTTACCACCAAACCGTTTCTTCGGCACAAATCGAAAAATACCTGATTGATAAAACGGGGTTGGAACTTAGGACGATTTTCGACCAATATCTGCGTACGACCATGATACCAGTTCTGGAATATAACATAGATGGTAATTCCTTAAAATATCGATACACCAAAGTTGTCGATGAATTTAAAATGCCCATTCGGGTTTTTATCAAAGGAAAAACCCATTGGATTACACCAAATGCCAATTGGCAAACTGTACAATTCAAAAGTGATCTTTCCACGCTTGAAGTGGATAAGAATTTTTTCATAGAGGTTCTAAAAATGCAATAAAACTAAAATGAAAGCACAATCTTTTATCATATTCACTATTCGGCTGTAATTCCAAAATAAATGAAAAAGCGATTGGCTTATGCTGAAATTCTTTAAAAAAATACGACAAGAACTCATTAAAAAAAGAAAATTTAGTACCTATCTCACCTATGCCGTGGGTGAAATAATATTAGTGGTAATTGGAATATTGATAGCACTTTCGATCAATAACCTTAAGGATTCGTCGGACCTAAAAAAAGACGAGCTACATCTCTATGAGGACATTAAGACCGAATTGAGTGAGGACCTAAAGGATATACAACAAAATTCCAACTACAATAGTTACTTCCTTGAAAGATATAGATCAGGCACAAATATCATACTAACCGATAAGAATAAAGAACATAGGGATTCACTTGCCATCATCGCTTCTGAACTAACAAAATTTTCAGACTTTAAAAACGACAGGCCAATATATGATCGATTGTTCACCAGCGGAGAACAAGACCTTATAGGGGACAAAGAAATTCTTGCTGACCTTAAACGCCTTGCCGTCTTGTATAATTATATAAACAGATTGGAAAGAACCCAACAGGACTTTATGTTCATGGTATTGCCAAAAATTGCCGACTACGTTAGAATCAATCCTCCTGAAATAATGGATCTCGATGCCTTATATGGCTATAGGTTCCAAAACGACATAGAGATTTTTATTATGATTATGGAGGAAAAGGAACCCCAATATCGGAATGCCGTGGGGCAGATAAACGATCTTTTATTCAAATTAAATAAAAAATTGGAATAGCTATTCCAATTTTTTATAACTGCCGTCACCGTATCTATAATCTTTTGTGAGCCAATTTTCCAAAGCATACTTTTGGCTCGATAAATCTTAAATCCTTAACTTTAAGCAAGGCTAAAACCGGATAAAAAAATCAGCTGCCAGGTCGCAATCCCCCCAACTGTTTTTTAAACGGTTTGGAGCTCATCATGGCAGAAACTTTTAGGCCTTAAAATGGAAATGGGAATGTTAACAAAACCATATACAAATGAATAATCCAGTACAATGGTTTGAGATCGCCACGATTGATCTTGAAAGAGCTAAAAACTTTTATGCTAAGGTTTTTATGTTGGAATTTCAATTTATTGAAATGCCCCATAGTAAAATGTATATGTTTGGTGCACCAAATATGGTGGGATCCGCTGGTGCACTCGTACATTCAAATGAGAGTAAACCAAGCGCTGATGGCACCTTGATTTACTTTACTTGCGAGGATGTCGCTACGCAAGTTGAACGCGTCGTGGAAGCAGGCGGTAAACTACTTATCCCAAAATCTGATATTGGTGAATTTGGTTTTTATGCCCAATGTATTGATACGGAAGGAAATCGTATTGGACTACATTCGAACCAGTAGGTACAAACGAAATGATATAGAAAACATATATAATGAACGATTGATACCACCTGTAAATGAAAACCTAGGTGATTTTTTACCATCAATACAAATAACCAAAAGTCCATCATCAAGCATCCCAAGAATTATCATTAATTCCACATTAGAGAATTATAAAAGTGCCTTTAATCATATACACTAATAAGCATAGGATGTTAAACAAGGCCTTTTAGTACACTAAAAAAAGTAAAAACTGCAATGCCTGTGAATTTAAAACAGAACAAAGAAAACGCCATTTCCTTTTATAAAATGGCCTACGAAGGACAACCTAAACGTGCCATTGAATTGTTCGTCGGAAAAGAATATATTCAACACAATCCTTTGGTTGGGGATGGTACAGAGCCGTTCATCGCCTATTTTGAAAGAATGCAACATGAATATCCTAAAAAATCAATAGAATTCGTCCGTGCAATTGCAGAAGGGGATTTGGTTGCCTTGCATACCCATCAGGTCTGGCCAGACAATATGGAATATGTTACCATGGATTTTTTCCGATTCGATACTGCCGGCAAGATCGTTGAACACTGGGACGCTATGCAAGAGATACCTAAAACTTCAGCTAATGGGAATACCATGTATTGAAGATAAGTGCAATACTTCAAAGTTTATAAATAGTTATCCAGAGTATAATTCAAAAAACTTCTTTTGGACCGGCTGTAAGTCCCGCCAGTATATGTAAAGCCAAATCAACCTGTTTCAGATGCGTTCTAAACGACAAAACAGCGAAGCGTATCCAATATACCCCTCCTATAGTCGTCGACGATAAAAAGATGCGTCCGTCTTGCATAATTTGATCAACAATATCTTGATTAAAAGCATTTACATCCCCAGTTTTGGGCACGTACCTAAAAATAGCAATCGATAAATCGGGCTTAGGGCCCACTTCGAATCCCAATTTTTCTACTTCTTTATAAAAATATCGGCATAACAATATTTTTTCCTCCAAAGCGGCCCTAAAAGGTGCTACGCCCAATAATTGGAGTGATATCCACATACGCAATCCTCGAAAGTGTTTGGTCAACTCAGGGGAAAGGTCGGCAGGGGAAGGCTCTTCGTCAAGGGTAAATGCGTCTTGCATGTAATTCGCGGAGTATCGATGGGTTTCATAAAGGGCTTCAGTATCCTTTATCAGTATTGCCCCAATACCATAGGAAAGAAACATACCCTTGTGCGGATCAATAGCAATTGAATCGGATAACTCCACTCCTTTGAATGCAGGTTTCAAAGTATCGGATAGCATAAAAAATCCGCCATAGGCAGCATCCACATGAAACCACAACTTATTATCCTTGGCAATGATACCAATTGCTTCCAAGGGATCAACAACACCTGTATCAGTAGTGCCAGCAGAAGCGAACACCATAAATGGCAGCAGACCATCCGTTTTATCTTCCTGGATCTGTTGGTTTAAATCCTTTGGTTTCATCTTAAAGTAGTCATCCATGGGAATATACCTTATGATGCACTCTCTCATGCCTGCAATGCGCAATGCTTTTTGCACACAATGGTGTAATTGATGTGTCATGTAGATAACACATTTTTCAATATCCTTAGCTTTAATACCTTTGGCATCCCTTGCAGTAGTAATAGCTGAAAGATTGGCAATGGAGCCCCCTGAAGTGAGATTACCAAGGGCCGTTGAGGGATACCCTACCATCCTGCACATCCACCGCAGTAGCATATTTTCCATACGCACACCCCCAGGACAGGCAAAAAATATTCCAGCGTAACGATTCGTAACCGCAGCCAAATAGTCGCCCATAGCCGTAGTAAAGACGCCTCCCCCGGGAATATAACCAAAATGACCTCCAGAGGCTGGGTTTATATTAGGGGTATCTACATTATCCTTGAGGCATTGCAACACCTCCTCAATAGGTTTGCCATTTTCTTCTATTGGGAAATCATAAATCCCATTTCCCATGGTTTCTGAAACTACGTATGTGGTATGTTGGTTGAAATTATCCAAAAAATCATCCGCGTAATTTTGAATGGAGTTATTCCAATATGTCCGTTGGCTACCCTTAGGTTCCAACATCTGTGAAATTTTTTCCAGGGCTTTAATTCTTTTGATCATATAGCGTAATTACAAAAAATATTTTAACCCATAGGAGCGGTTTTGTGATTTGTTGCTTTAAAAGAACTAATTTTTCTATTTAATTATTCTGAAATAGGGTTTTTCATGAAAGATTTCTATTTTTAAAATGCGTATTCAACAGCGAATGAATTTCAATCAATTTGAAGATATTGTTTATGGGATGGAGTGTGGATCACTACAAAGAAGAAAATGTCATGGTACTTACCTATCTGGGGGTAATGAGTTTCAGGGATATTGTAGAATCAAGCATTACAAATATTAATCAAGCGAATGAACACAGTAGCACCAAGATGTTGATTGATTGCGCCTACCTTGAGATTAAAGCCAATCGTACCGAGCTTTTTGAACTACCTAATAGTTTATATACCAAATGGGGAATGAACCCTGCTACCAGACTTGCTTTGATTGAGCCTAGGAATCTACATGCAAAAACAACAGCCGAATTTTATGTTTTTGCGACACAAAATTTAGGTTGGTTTGCAAAAATGTTCAAGAATAGAAAGAAGGCTTTGGAGTGGTTAAATGAAAAATGATTGCAAATTAGAGGTATACTACTATCCAATATTCTCGAAGTTTTAACATTATTGCGCTATAATTCCCCTATTGACAAACGAATTTATAGAAATCCCAAATATGGAACAGAGAGTAACAATTATTAGCCTTGGTGTTACCGATTTAGAGGTAGCAACAAAATTTTATGAGGAAAAATTGGGTTGGAAAAAAATGGCTTCGAGTAATGAGGGTATTTCTTTTTTTCAGTTAAACGGCATTCTACTATCGCTCTATCCACGTGAAAAATTGGCAGAAGATGCCACAGTGAGTGCTGAAGGTACAGGATTTAAGGGGTTTACCTTAGCCTACAATACCCGAAGTAAGGAAGAGGTTGATTCGCTCTTTAGGGATTTCCTGAGCAAAGGAATAAAAAATCGTGAAACACCCGGAAGAAGTTTTTTGGGGTGGTTATAGCGGGTACATTGCCGACCCCGATGAAAACCTATGGGAAATCGCTTTCAACCCCTATTTACCTTTAGATAAGCAGGGAAATACTGCTGATGTTAATTAGAGAACAAAAAGTAAATAGGGGCACTACAAAAAATAGTCCCCCTTTTTAGTTTTTATACTTGATTTCTTAATTACTGTCAAAACGAACATTTACCAAAGCCACAGGAGCATCACCCCTATCCTCACCCGCTACTGGTTTATGAACAAAATAAATTTCATCGACTATTGCATTCAATGGTTCCATAATCGGAATAACTATCATTCCTCCAGGTTGCCCTTCAACAGGCGCTGGCATACTACCAGAACCGATGAGTTTACCATCAGCCGCGTTCAACCGCATTTCAAAATGGATCGCTGCTTTCGGTGGAGCTTGCCATCCTGTGGTTAAATATACTGCCTTGACTCCTTGCAAATCAATATCCTCAAAGACAAACCAACCTTCATCTTTTGGTGCCAACAATAAATCAGCCCCCCCAAACGAAACTGGCATAAATCCTTTGTTTTTTGTAGTTGGTGTGAATGGTACCGTACTACTTCTAAGGGCAACCGAGCCAACACCAGTTAAGGCAGGTGCATTGGTCTGCCCATTATCAGTGTAACTTGCTGTAATGACCATTACGTGATCACTTTCAGAAGGTTCGGGTACTATACTACCCGATGGCGGCAGGGAAATAGTTTCCGATCCCGTTTTAGCCAAGGATTGAATATATAGGGTAATTTGCCTGGTTTCTTCTTGTGTAACATTAGGGTGGGCAGGCATCATAACTTCACCCCATACACCAGTTCCCCCTTCCACGATTTTCTTTTGCAAATAGGCCATAGCCTTGGGGTTATCCTTATATTTTTCTGCGATGGCCTTGTATTCAGGTCCTATTGAGGCTCCAATTTCTTTATGGCAAGCCTTACAATCCATAGCCTGGGTTAGGGCTTTGCCCATCACAGCACCAGATACCTGTTGATGACCAAGGGATTTGTTTGCCTCATCCATTCCCGACATATAATCAACCGAAACAAAGATATTGTCTGTATCAATAGGGTCGCCGTCCGCATC
>JAHHKH010000205.1 GCA_018679695.1 Maribacter sp. | reverse complement strand
CCATAATCTCTGAATTTGCGGGAAGAAATGCTGTGCTAAAGGCATTTGAGGAAGCTATTGGTGTAAAACTGGGTCATGTTACGGAAGACAAAATGTTTGGTTTATTCAAAACCCCATGTATTGGATTGAGCGACCAGGAACCTTCTTGCTTGATCAATTTCAGACCTTTTATCGACTTGACGCCCAAAAAGGTTTTTGACATCATATCAAAACTGAAGGCCGGTAAAATGCCCTATGAGATATGTGATATCCCTAAAACCAATATCCGGTATAAGCCAGCTAAGGAAAGAACAATATTCTTTAAACCCTATAAAACTTTCTCCTCTTTATCAAAACTTAATGATCTTGACCCCAAAGAATTGATTGAACTCGTCAAGAAATCCAAATTGACCGGTCGTGGCGGAGCGTTTTTCCCTACCGGCTTAAAATGGGAATTTTGCAGCCGTAATGAAGCCGATGTGAAGTATATTATTTGTAATGCCGACGAAGGGGAACCCGGTACTTTTAAGGATCGTGTTTTATTACAGGAACATCCTGAATTGCTTATAGAAGGAATGATTATGGCCGCCTATGCCGCAGGGGCTTCAGAAGGCGCAATTTACCTAAGGGCCGAGTATATGTATCTGAAAGACCAACTAGAACAATTGTTGGGTGAGTACCGAAAAAATGGGTATCTGGGTAAAAATATAAAAGCGAAAATACCTTTTGATTTTGATATGTACATCCACATGGGTGCTGGGGCTTATGTATGCGGTGAAGAGACCGCCTTGATCCATTCTATGGAAGGAAAAAGGGGAGAACCGGGAACCAGGGAATATTTTCCAGTCGATAGGGGATTTAATGGAAAGCCCACAGTGGTGAATAATGTGGAGACCCTATGCGCAGTTCCAAGAATATTGGAAATGGGACTCGATAAATATTTGACGCTGGGTACCAATGTAACCCCGGGAACAAAATTGATCAGCGTTTCGGGGGATTGTATAAAACCAGGATTGTATGAAATAGAATGGGGTATGATTCTCAGGGATTTTCTCAACCTCATCGAGGCAAAAGATCCAAATTTCATTCTTTTTAACGGATTTGCTGGGGAATGCCTTTCATCGGCAGATTTTGACCGGGAAATCTCAGGTGAGAACCTGTTGGCCGGTGAAGTTCAATTTTATTTTAAGGATTCAAATGAATATGCCCGTAAAATGATTGGAATAGGTTTAAGAAGTGGAGGATCGTTCATGGTGTTCAATAAAGAAAGGGATCTTCTTAAAGTTCTAAAAAACGTGGCTGACTTTTTTGTTGAGGAATCATGCGGCATTTGTGTTCCCTGCAGAACAGGCAACTTTTTGTTGAACAAAAAGATAAACAAACTCCTTTTAGGACACGCTGAGCGCGATGATCTTAAGGATATTAAGGATTGGAGCAAAATCATCAAAACAACCAGTAGATGTGGCTTGGGCAAAATGTCATCGACCGCCTTAAACGATGCCATATTAAAATTCCCCGAGGTTTTTGAAAAACGACTTTCCGAAAACACCGATTTCAACAAGGCATTCAATCTGGCGGATGCCACTGCCGATTATGACAAAATTATCAACGAAATGACTTCCGAATATGAATAATTTAGTAAATCTTACAATAGACGGTAAAAGCATCCAGGCTGAATCAGGAAAGAATCTCGTGGATGTTGCCAAAGCACATGGTGTTTATATACCAACCCTCTGTTATTTCCGTAACTTAAATCCTTTGGCCACTTGTAGAATTTGCACCGTAAAGGTCAATGGGAAAGATACGACCGGCTGTACTGTAAAAGTGGCTCAGGGCATGGATATAGAAATAAACACACCCGAACTTTTGGATAACCGCAAAGCGATTATCGAAATGCTATATGCTGAGGGCAATCACTTTTGCCCCTCCTGCGAGAAAAGCGGTAATTGTGATATGCAAAACCTAGGTTATGATATGGGCATTACCGTAACACGATACCCCCATGTGTTCAGTGATAAAATCGTTGATTTTAATCCCAAACGTATGATCATGGAGTCTAACCGTTGCATTTTATGTAAGCGTTGCGTTGAGGAAGTGAAGACCAATGAGGGCAAAGATGTTTTTTCCTTCATTCGAAGAGGGGTAAAAACGAGAGTGCAGATCGATTATGAACAAGAAGAAAAATTAAGTGAAGCCGAGGCAATCCATGCGATGAATATATGTCCGGTAGGCGCAATTTTGGTTAAAGGGATGATCAATGAACAACCTTTTGGGGAGCGCAAATACGACCTGCTGGGAAAAGACATCAAACCTGAGGTAAAAAACACGAATCTCCATAAAAAGGATAATGAAAAGTTCATAGTGGCCACAACTTCCCTCGCGGGTTGTTTCGGTTGCCATATGTCTTTGTTGGATATTGATACCGACTTGTTGGATATAGTTGAAATTGCTGAATTCAACAAATCACCCTTGACCGATATCAAGAATTTTTCGAAGCGATGCCATATTGGTCTTATTGAAGGCGGATGCTCTAATTCCGAGAATGTGCATGTGTTACAGGAGTTCCGAAAAAAATGCGATATCCTGGTGGCCTTTGGCGAATGTGCCATTATGGGGGGTATTCCTGCCATGCGGAATTTCGTGCCCTTACAGGAATGCCTTGAGGAGGCTTATCTTAATGGAGTAACCACGGAAATTGGTGCGGATATTGTTCCTGGTCACGAAGACATTCCGAAACTATTGAACAACGTATATCCGTGTAACGAAGTCGTAAAGATAGATTATTATATTCCCGGCTGTCCGCCTAATGCACAGCATATCTGGAAAGTAGTCAAGAGTATTTTATTGGGTGAGGAATTCTCAATCGCCCATGACGAATTTAAATACGATTAATTAATAAAAGTAATTGATCTAAGGGCATAGTTATTCTATTTAACCAGATCAAAGTAAGATAACTGTAAACGCAGATCCATCAAAATAATGAGTTGATTATGTCACAAAAATTAGTAATAGATCCGGTAACCCGAGTTGAAGGTCATGGTAAGGTCACAGTTCATTTGGATGATAAAAATAAGGTGACCGATGCCTTTTTTCATGTCGTTGAATTCAGGGGTTTTGAGCGATTCATTCAGGGTCATCCCTATTGGGAAGCTCCTGTTTTGGTTCAACGTTTATGTGGCATATGCCCCGTAAGCCATCATTTAGCGGCTGCAAAAGCTATCGATCAAATAGTAGGCTTGGATCCCGAGGACCTTTCATTGCCCGCACAAAAACTTAGAAAATTGTTGCACTTCGGACAGGTGTTTCAATCACATGCCCTACACTTCTTTTATTTGGCGTCTCCTGACCTGTTGTTCGGTTACGATGCCGATCCGGTAAAGAGAAATGTTGTTGGGGTGGCAATGGAATATCCGTCCTTGGCCAAAAAGGGGATATTGATGCGTAAATTTGGGCAGGAGATCATAAAATTGGTTGCCGGAAAACGCATACATGGTATCGCAACAACCCCCGGAGGGGTACATAAGAAAATTACGGTAAAAGAGCGTAGTTATTTTCTGGATGGGAAAGACATCCCATCGATTGATACCATGATCGACTGGTCTGCAGAGATTATTGATTTTATTAAAGGATACCATCAAAAAAACAAAGTCTTTTTAGATGATTTTGCTAGTTATCCATCAGGGCATTTAGGTTTGGTCAATAAAGAAAATGGATTTTTGGAATTGTATGACGGCAATTTAAGAGCCACTGATGCAGATGGTAATATTACCTTGGATGATGTCCCGGATGTTGATTATAATCAACACTTTTATGAAGCTGTTGAAAAGTGGTCGTATTTAAAATTTCCTTACCTCAAGCACATAGGAAGGGAAAAAGGATGGAACAGGGTGGGGCCACTTGCCCGAATCAACATTTGTGATGGCATAGAAACACCATTGGCGGAAAAAGAACGTCAAGAGTTTAAAGCCGCCACCAATGGTAAGATCAATAATATGACCATGTACACCCACTGGGCAAGATTGATAGAGATCCTGTACTGTGCGGAAATGATGAAAAATCTCCTTGAAGATGATGATGTTTTAAGTAACGATCTGGTACGAAAAGGCAAGCGCAGAGACGAAGGTATCGGAATTATTGAGGCACCACGCGGCACCTTGATCCACCATTACGAAGTAGATGATAAAGATCGCATTACACGTTGCAATCTCATTGTATCCACTACACATAATAATGAAGCAATGAACCAGGCTGTTCGGTGGGTAGCCCAAAATGAAATAAGCGGTAAGCCCAAAGTAACCGAAGCTATGATGAATCAAATAGAAGTTGCCATAAGGGCCTATGATCCTTGTCTGAGTTGTGCGACACATGCAATGGGACAAATGCCCATGGAACTAACAATATTCGATCAATACGGAAATATATTGGATGAAAAACTACGGTATTAAGATATTGGTAATCGGCATAGGCAATTGCGGACGAGCTGATGATGCTCTAGGGTGGTCTTTTATTGATGAAATAAAGGAAAACTTACCTGATAATTATGACTGTGAATACAAATATCAACTGCAGGTGGAAGATGCTGAACTAATTTCACATTATGATGTCGTTTACTTTGTTGATGCACACAAAGAACAGTTCGATAAAGGGTTCACATGGGGTGAGGGACACCCCGTTGCAACCCATAGTTTCAGTACCCATGAATTGGACCCGGGAACCGTATTGTACCTGTCAAAGAGTATATACAACAAACTACCCAAATCTTTTATTTTGGGAATTTCCGGCTTAAGTTTTGAATTAAAAATAGGTCTATCCGATAAGGCCAAGGAAAACCTATCCAAAGCACTGGAATTTTTTAATCAAAAAACACTTAATTTAGTAACTTAAAATAGAAAGACTATGTGCGGTACCTGCGGTTGTGGAAGTGATGGGAACGGAGTTCGAATTTTAAGTCCCACAGAAGATAAAGGTCATGACCACCAACATGGGCATACCCATGATCATACACACGATCACGGCCATCACCATCATCATCATGATCACGAACATGGGCATACCCATGACCATACACACGATCACGGCCATCACCATCACGCACATGATCATTCACATGATCATTCACATGGCCATGCGCACGACCATCAGCATCATAAAACCGTGTTGGAGGT
>JAHHKH010000202.1 GCA_018679695.1 Maribacter sp. | reverse complement strand
GTATATTCGGGAAATGGGGGCGTTTGCAATAATGGCACCCATTCTTCATTGATATATTGATTGATCAACGTTTCGGGACGTACCACCAAGCTCCTCCATTTTTCGTCCCAACAGCTGATAAAAGCATCAAATAGAGCAATGGAAACATTGGCATAGGCGTTTATGGTCTCGTCAAAAGAACTATTGCTTTGTCTTGTGGCAATAGCGGTAATACCTATCCAATGCCCTCCAGGGGTAATTTTTTTTGTAGCGAACATGGCGTGGCCTACATGATGGGAAACATAAGGATTGCAATCCCAAAAGCTCGCAATTTCATTGTTTTCTTCATTGGAACCTCCACCAACTTCATAGACCTCCATAAGTTGTTTCATGAATGTACTGTTTTCGCTCAAATCAATTGGGAGTGGTGGTGTTGGCGGATACTGATTTGCCGAATCCAATACCACGGTCCTGATTTCCCTCCAATGGGGTTCAATACCATCCATATAATCCGGTGGTGTGGGCTTCCAATACTCGGGTTCCTCAATAATGGTATATTTTGGATAGGTTCTGGTTTGATTATATAAATCGCTATCGGCCCATTTCATGATGTGTTGGGCAACTACATCGCCATAGGCCTTAGAGGCGGTTAAAACATCTTTGGGAAGACCTTCATCAAGTAACTTTTTATAGGTTTCCTCTTGAAATTCGATGAATTTATCTTCAGAAAAAATAAGTTGTTTTCCAATGGTTATAAAGGCATGTATCGATGCAAGGTGAAAATCAACATTATCATCATCGGGAGAAGGAATTTCAGTAAACCCGTTAATTTGTCCCTCCAAAGGGTTATATTTTTGAGGATATCCTTTTTGGATGATCGCATATGCAGCGATACTTGGATACATATACACCCTAGACGCCACTGGAGGGGAAAAAATATCATAAACGATGATGTCTGTTAATTTTTTCATACAGGCTTGGAAGAGCTCGGGATCGTTTAGTTGTTCTTTATAGGCTAAATTTTCTTTACAGCCTGTTATTAAAAAGCCAAAAACCATCATTACCGTAAAAACCTTAATTTTCATTTTACTTTTCATCACCATAGTGTTTAATACTTATTTTTCTGGATTTCAATAATATACGATCTATCATTATTTGATAGGACTAGGTATTCATCCGCATTTAATTTTGTGATTTTTCTTGCATTTAATCCCGTAGGTAAATCCAAGGATTGGCATATACCAAATTTACCTTCCCTATCCATAGAAATTACGCTACCTGAATTAGCATTACTTTTGCCTAATTCATTAGTATAATCAAGGAAATTGCCAACAAAAATAATCCATGTTATTTCATTTTCAAATTCAACAATCAAATCTTCGATACTACTCATTTGTGCTTCCTTTGGCAATGGCACGGCTTTAAATTGCCCCCCTGTATTTAAGTAGGCCATTGAACGAAGCTCGGAAACTTTTTTAACCTCTAGAATCTCGTTTTCCCCTTTCCCAGTAAGATCTTCAATACCGGTAATCTTCGAGAATGCTTCATAGCTAAGAAACTTCTTTTTCAACGAGGGTAATTGCGTTACCAATTTATCTTTGGAAGCAAAAGGTACATAATCCCCGAAAAAGTCATAGAAGATAATCGGGTCTACGGTACCATTGTCGTCAAAATCATCAAGATATAGCTTAATAGGGCGCTCTTTAGACGCTTTGAACTTGATATTCATGCCAGCATTCCCGGCAATAATATCATTCTTACCGTTCTGGTCTAGATCTGCAACCAAAACACTATTCCACATACCAAAGCTATTTTCGAGGCCATACTTCTTAGTTTCATTGATGAAAGTTGAATCACCTTGGTTAATATATACCGTTATGGGCATCCAATCCCCAACCACTACAAGGTCCAATAATTTATCGCCATTAATATCTGCCCATTGGCTATCGGTGACCATACCAAACCTCGCTTCCTTTACAATACTATAGTTGCCTTTGCCATTATTTTTTAGGATATAGCTATTAGGGGATAGGCCATATGCCCCAGGGATAGATCTGTTTCCAATGAATAGGTCGTCAAAACCATCGCCATCAAAATCCCCAGATGAGATACTGCCCCCATTAGTCCTGATTAAAGGGGCTGGCAATCGTTTGAACTTTGCTTTTCCGTCGTTAATATAGATTCTGTCTTCTAAATTCACTTCATTTTCATATCGATCACCACCACCACTCATCACATATAAATCCAAGTCACCGTCATTTTCTATATCGAAAGCAGTCGCATCAACATCTTCGTAGAAAATGTCTTTTATAAAATCGCTTGTTTTATCACTCACATAGTCGCCATTTTGTTGTTGCAAAAAGAAGGCGGGAGACTGGTCTTTTGCACCTCCGATGTAGATGTCTTCAAGATTATCGCCATTAAAGTCGGCTTTAACCACAGCTGGCCCTTCTGATGACAGTTTTTCGGGCATTAATACTTCACGGTCATAATCAACGAAATTATTTTCTAAATGCCTGAAGGGAAAAACTTTGAACTCTTTTTCATAGGCTAAGAAAGTTTTCTTTTCTACTGGGGCATTTGGTTTTCTTTGAACCAGGTGTTCACGATTTATGCTCAAGCCTTTTTCGATTTGTGTTTGACCATCCAACCATTGTACTTTTACCGAATCGATTTTTTCTATGGATCCCAACCCAAAATGCACTTTACGGGAAGATGCCGATTGAAAACCCCGTGTCACCATCATTTCTTTAAAATAGGTTGAGTTGCCAGCGTATACGTACACTTTTGCCCCTGTAGGGTTTTTAAGACTATCGTCGCCTTTTAAGGAAAAAGAAATGAAATTGTTTTTTGAGCCTCGTGTGCTAACGTTTTCCAGGATTGATGCTTTTTGGTTAATGTTATTGACAACGATATCCAAATCACCGTCATTATCTAAATCACCATAAGCAGCTCCGTTTGAGTATGATGCTTTCTGGCCTGCAGTTGCCATAAGTCTTTCAAATTCAAAATTGCCCTTATTACGAAAAACGACGTTGGGTATGTTTATGGTTGGCATTTCCTCAATTAGTTTCCGCTCAACCTCATTCTGTTTGGTTTGATCATATTGTGCAAAATTTACATTACTTAGGTAATTTATATAATCAAGGTCATTAGGTCTTTTGTAGATGCCGTTAGTTACATAAAGGTCATTTCGGCCATCATTATCGTAATCCTGTATCAATGCAGACCAACTCCAATCAGTTGCATGCGTTTCCGTCATTAAGGCCACGTCAGAGAACGACTGGTTATCGCGATTTATTTGTAACGTATTTCTGGCATATTGGGTTTCAAAACCATAGCTTGTCTTGATTTCATTTACTTTGTCGGAATCCTCACCGCCAGATTTTAAAAAAATTTCATGGTCGAATGGCATCATGTCAAGGGTAAATATATCAAGTCGTTGGTCGTTATTGATATCTGCCACATCTAACCCCATGGTGAATTTTGTGGTATGACCAAAGTAGTTGGCATTCGATTCTTTAAAAGTTTTATTGCCCTGATTTATATATAAGTAATCGTTTTCATGGAAATCATTACCAACATAAATATCTATAAAACCGTCATTATTAATATCGGAAGTAGTCAATGCCAAACCATATCCCAGGGCACTGCTGTAGATTCCTGAGGATGTCGTGACATCGACAAACATTAGACTGCCCTCATTTAATTTATTTTCATATAATTTATCTCCAGAAAGTGAATCCAATTTTTGGCGCCTGCGAATATCCCCATAACTTCTCGGAGTGTGTACCGCATGGTTCATTAGATATACATCCATATCTCCATCATTGTCATAATCAAAAAAAGAAGCTTGGGTAGAAAAGCCTGAAAAGTCAAGGCCATATGTTGCTGAAGATTCTTTGAATGAGGTATTGCCTTGATTTATATATAGTAAGTTATGAGCTTTAAGCCCTTTGTAATTGCCAACCTTGGAAACATAGATATCCAAGAAACCATCATTATTAACATCTTCCATGGTAACCCCAGTAGACCAAGTAGAATCTATTTTTATTCCTGCCTGTGCGGTAATGTCCTTGAATATTAAACCACCCTGCTTTAGATAGAGTTTGTCTGAGGTTTGATTGACCGTGAAATAGAGGTCTTCCAATCCGTCATTATTAATATCACCAATAGCAACACCACCGCCGTTATAGTAATAAAGATATTCAATAATGTTAAGGTCGTCTAGGTAATAAAGGTCATTCGAAAAACCGATACCGGAACTGTCTGGGGAAACAGTATTGAAATAAATGGCCGCTTTTTCCACTTTAATCGCTTTTTTCTCTTTACATCCAAATAAAAAGAAAACTGAAATTATGGCAATGGCAAATACATGTTTCATTTTTCTAATATTTAAATATTGCCAATGAATCACTATTTCTAGCAACGATAAGTTGGTTATTGTTTATGACAAAATCACGAATCTGTCCGTGCAACGTAAAACCACTACCATCTTTTATACTTTTGAATTTATTTCCTCCAAGATTTTCCAGATAAACGCCGTAGGAGGCGTCATATCTTCCTATTTCAGGTTTAACATCAAACAGATTGCCACCCAATACAATGTCTTGATCACCATCGCTATCAAAGTCACTGGTGGCTATGGCATAGATGGTTGAAAACTGGGCCTCAATTGGAAGTTCCTGAACCTTAAAAGTGAAGTTGCCCTCATTTATAATGATGATAGAGGAGAGTGTGGTCGCTTCCAAAACATTGGCATCCTTTAATTGTTCTAATGAGAACATATCCCTGATTCCAGCGTCCTTAAAGGATTCGTAATTGGGATATTTCTTTTTGAGCCCTTTCATTTGATCAATAAGATTGTGTCTTAATGCGTAGGGATAATCTTTCCCGTTATCCGAATGAAAGGTCAAAATAGGGTCTAAAAAGCCATTGTTATCGAAATCTTTTGAGAACAAGGTTATTGGATTCTTTGTACTCGCCTTAAATCGACTATTAAGTCCGTGATTGCCAACTACAAAATCCAAATCCCCATCATTATCCAAGTCGGCAGGGTGAATAGTATTCCACCATCCCTTAAGGTTTGAGAGTTCGGTACCTTCTAATTTGGAGAATGACCCACCATCATTCACCAATATTTCGATACCCATAAACTCGCCTACTATAATCAGG
>JAHHKH010000193.1 GCA_018679695.1 Maribacter sp. | reverse complement strand
ATGAAATTAAAAGACCCGGGGTCGCATTTGGATACCGTGGTACAAAACAAACGCTTCAAGGATAAAGAATACTTGGTCCTAAAAATAACTTATGACGAAAATGTAGGCAAAGATACTTGGTATTTTTACTTTGATCCCACCAGCTATGCCATGGAAGTATACCAATTCTTCCATGACGAATCCAAGAATGACGGCGAGTATATTCTCTTAAGTGAAATAGAGAATGTTGCGAGTATAAAAATGCCAAAAATAAGGAAGTGGTATTATAACAACGATGATAAATACCTGGGTACTGATGTTCTTACCAAAGCCACGCCGATTAAGTGAATCTGATCGATGAAATGTTATTGCTACAATGAGAATCAACATCATAATTGTTAATATTTTCCTTACCTCATGCTTTCTTTTAAGCTCCCAAGAACCCGTTGATCTTTCAAAAGACCCAAGCACTGTTTCTACTCCCTTTTATTCGGGATTGAATGGTTATTTTTCATACCGCATACCCACCTTGATCCAATCCAAGAAAGCGCTACTGGCATTCGCGGAAGGTCGAAAGAACTCTACAAGTGATTTTGGAAATATAGATGTAGTGTATAGGCGTTCTACCAACAATGGAAAAACTTGGGAACCGATTAAAATATTGGTTGATGAGGATACGATTGCTGTTCAAAATCCAGTTCCAATTTATGTTAAGGAACAGAACAAGATTGTTTTATTATTCAATGTTACTTCACAAAGCGAACATGACATTTTAAATAAGGATTATGACCCAAAGGATGAACGCAAGGCCTTTGTAACCTTCTCCAAAGATGATGGTCAAACCTGGTCGGCACCCAAAAACATTACCAAAGAGGTTAAACTTCCCCATTGGCGTTGGCACGCCATAGGCCCAGTTCATGGTATTGAGTTAAAAAATGGAAAGCATAAAGGACGCCTAGTAGCTCCCGTGGCCATAAGTATCGCAAAAGGCCCAAAAGCGTATTGCATGGCACTCATATATTCAGATGACCATGGTGAAAATTGGAAAATCGGGGCTGTCGATACTAATTTAACCGATAATGTACAAAGTAACGAAACTACTATCGTTGAACTGACCAATGGTTATATTTATGTGAATACAAGGGACCAAAATGGTGGTTCGGAAAAAAAGAATAGAGGGGAATCCTATAGTTTGGACGGAGGACTCTCTTTCACAGAACCCATTATCGAATCCAATAAATTTCCCAGCCCAATTGTGCAATCATCACTTTTACGTTGGTCAACAGAATCAAGTGGAAAACAAAATGTACTGTTATTCAGTACCCCTTCGAATACCCAAAAAAGAGAGGATCTTATTATAATGGTCAGCTTGGACGAATCGGATAGTTGGGAAATCTTATATAAAGTGCACGATGGATTTTCTGCCTATTCCGATATGGTGAAACTGAACAATAAAACCCTAGGTGTTATTTACGAGACCGATAACTATAAAAAGATAAAATTCAAAAGGGTAAAAATCAAAATCTAACTCTTTTAGGGTTTCCCACTCACTACTATAAGACAATGTTGGCTAAAACCATTGCCAACAACCTCGACATTCTCCCTTTAATTGTTGTGTCTGACTGATTTAGATCATTGTGAAGATCTGATTTAGAATTTACTTTTAATGGATAAATGATTGATCATATTATAGATTGGTCAACCTATTCATTAATTTAAATCTTGAATCATGAAAAAATTTATTATTGGTTTGTTTGTCATTGGCCTAACCAGTCAAGTATTTGCACAGGTCCCAAAAGTTGAGCAATTATCTGAAGTTGTGGTAACTGCGATAAACTATAAATACCTGAATGCAATAGATTCTAAAGAGGTGGCCATACCTGTGAAAATGTTGGAAAGAAAGGCCGCTGCTTTCAACGTAGAGGATCATGAGTTTTACGAAGATGATTATGATTTCTATACGGTATCCTTTGTTATTCCTGAAGGCAAAATAGTTGCTGCTTATAATCCCGAAGGTGAAATAGTCAGAACCATTGAAAGATTTGAGAATGTTAAACTTCCAACAGCAGTCAGAGATGCTGTTGCTGAAAGGTTCGCAGGTTGGGAAATTGTCAAGGATGTTTATAGGGTTACCTACAATCAAAATAAAGGTGCCAATAAGACCTATAAACTAAAACTTAAAAATGGTGACAAAGTCATGAGGGTCAAAATTGACGATACTGGTGAATTTCTATAGTATATAGGATATAAGGCTTAAATCTGATTGAGTACGTCCCGCATTTGTTAAATGCGGGACTTTTCTTGTATATAGAATCCGCATGGAAATGATGGTCCAAACTGATCTAGGTCATTTCAGAAATATGGCTCACTACTTATTTTTGCTGGAATACTGGTAATATCAAATAGTTTGATTTACCTATTCATTAATCTAAATTCTAAAATCATGAAAAAATTTATCATTGGTCTGTTCGTCATTGGTCTGACCAGCCCAGTATTTGCTCAAGTTGCGGAAGTGGAAAAGTTATCTGAAGTAGTGGTAACCGCTGTCAATTATAAATATCTCAACGCTACAGACTCTAAAGAGGTTGCAGTTCCTGTACGAATGTTAGAACGCAAGGCTGCGTCCTATAATGTACAAGACAAAGATTTTTACGCAGAGGATGACTACCAATACTACACTATTTTCTTTAGCATTCCAGATGGAACAATAGTAGCCGCATACAACCCCGAAGGTAAGATCATCAAAACTTTTGAGAAATTTAAAAACACCTCACTACCGAATGCGGTAAGCGCAGCTGTTTACAAAAGATTCCCGAATTGGGAAATTGTGAGTGATGTATACCGTGTTACCTATAATGAAAAAGAAGGTGCCAATAAATCCTATAAACTAAAATTAAGGAACGGAGACAAAACCATGAAGGTTAAAATTGATGAAAAAGGTGAGTTCCTATAGTAATTGGAACCCAGTTTTAAAAAGGCATTTCCTTAAATCAAGGAAATGCCTTTTTAAAACTGGGTTCCAATTACTATAGGAACTCACCTTTTTCATCAATTTTAACCTTCATGGTTTTGTCTCCGTTCCTTAATTTTAGTTTATAGGATTTATTGGC
>JAHHKH010000187.1 GCA_018679695.1 Maribacter sp. | reverse complement strand
GACATTTCCTTGGCTGCACGCATAATTGCTGCATTTCCTGACTTTTTGAAAGAGGGGCAGCAAATGGAAAATGATTTGGAAATCTTAGGCAAAATGGCAAAAAGCCCCGAGGCAAATATTATAAAATTACCAAATATCAGTGCCTCGATTCCCCAATTGAACGAAGCCATAGAGGAATTACAGAACAAAGGTTATGGTCTACCCGATTATCCAGATGATCCACAGAATGAGGCTGAACGCGAAATCAAATCAAGATATAATAAAATCAAGGGAAGTGCTGTAAACCCGGTATTACGGGAAGGCAATTCTGATCGCCGCGCTCCAAGAGCTGTTAAAAATTATGCCAAACAAAATCCACATTCCATGGGTGCTTGGAGCAAAGAATCCGCTACACACGTTGCTACGATGGATCATGGCGATTTTAAATCGAATGAAAAATCGCTCACTCTAGCTTCAGATACCGTTGTGAGGATTGAGATGGTTTCAAAGGATGGATCGATGACGGTTCTTAAAGATAACATTCCTCTTTTGAAGGGTGAGATAATTGATGCTACCGTAATGAGCAAAAATGCACTGGTTTCGTTTTTAACGGAACAAGTTGAAGATGCCAAACGAAAGGACCTACTTTTCTCATTGCACTTGAAAGCGACGATGATGAAGGTTTCCGACCCTATTATTTTTGGTCATGTCATGAAGGTTTTCTTTAAAGCGGTTTTCCAAAAGTATGACACGGTATTTGAGTCAATAGGCGTCAATGCCAGTGATGGATTGGAAAACTTGTTGAATAAGCTTGAAGAACTCCCCAAGGAACAAAGAATTTCCATAGAACAAGATATTAAACATGCGATTGACAATGGTCCCGATTTGGCCATGGTCAATTCGGACAAAGGGATAACCAATCTGCATGTTCCCAGCGATATTATTATCGATGCTTCAATGCCAGCTATGATACGTAATTCTGGTCAAATGTGGAATTCAGAGGGGAAATCACAGGATACCAAAGCCGTTATCCCTGATAGTAGCTATGCAGGTATTTATAAAGCCACAATTGATTTCTGCAAGGCATATGGTGCCTTTGACCCCACAACCATGGGGACTGTTCCCAACGTTGGACTAATGGCACAAAAAGCCGAAGAATATGGTTCGCATGACAAAACATTTGAAATTCAGGGAACTGGTAAAGTATCTGTTGTGGATGTGAATTCAGGCGAAACCTTAATCGAACATGCGGTTGAAAAAGGTGATATCTGGAGAATGTGCCAAGTTAAGGACGAACCCATTCAAGATTGGGTAAAATTGGCAGTTTCAAGAGCTCGCGCTTCTAAGTTGCCAGCAATATTTTGGTTGGATAATGAAAGGGCACATGACGCTGAACTTATAAAAAAGGTAAAAACCTATTTGCCAAAACATGACACATCCGGATTGGATATAAAAATCCTATCCCCCGTTGAAGCAACCAAACTCACTTTAAGAAGAATTAAGGATGGTCAGGATACAATTTCTGTTTCAGGAAACGTGTTACGTGATTATTTAACCGACCTCTTCCCTATTTTGGAGGTTGGTACCAGTGCAAAAATGCTTTCCATAGTACCCCTTATGAACGGCGGTGGATTGTTTGAAACAGGTGCAGGGGGATCGGCACCTAAACACGTTGAACAATTCTTGGAAGAAGGGCATTTAAGATGGGATTCGTTAGGCGAATTCTTGGCTTTAGGGGTTTCGTTGGAATTCTTTGGGGAGAAGAACAATAATACCAAGGCCCAAATTTTGGGAGATGCCCTCGACAGTGCCACGGAAAAATTTCTACTTAATGACAAGTCCCCTTCACGTAAGGTCATGGAATTGGATACAAGAGGCAGCCATTTTTACCTGGCGTTATATTGGGCGGAAGCACTCGCTAACCAGGATAAAGATGAAGAGCTAAGAACCATTTTCACTGGATTGGCAACCAAAATGCGCGATCATGAAACTATCATTATTGAAGAGTTGAAAAATGCACAGGGAACTCCCCAGAATATAGGGGGTTATTATTTGCCCAATGCTGAACTTACGGCCAAAGCCATGAGACCGAGTAAAACCCTCAATCGTATTCTGTTAAGCATATAATTTAAAGGATTTAAAATTCTTGATCCCAGCTATTTGGCTGGGATTTTTTGTTCTAAATTAATGTTAACTAATTACAGAACTCCTTGTAATCTTAATACATTTACCTAAAACTGCTTAAATGACAAAGCATACGCCCTTCCCTTTATTTTTTCTTTTTTTTTGCACGTTTTTTGTTCATTCACAGCAAAGATTTACACTAAGTGGGACCGTTTCTGAGGCATCGAGCAATGAAACCATGATTGGGGTGACTATTACTATTTCAGAGCTTAAAACCGGTGTTACGACCAATGAATACGGCTTTTATTCCATAACATTACCAGAAGGTCAATACCAAATACAAATTAGCTATTTGGGATTTAAAAATCAATCGCATGATATTATTTTAAGGGAAAATAGTAAGTTGAATTTTCTAATGTTTGAAGAGGCAGAGGAATTACAAGAAGTTATAGTTACCGATAATAGTGAAATGTTGGATATTCGAAAACCTCAAATGAGTGTTAATGCCTTATCCGTTGGAACAATAAAAAAGATTCCGGTTATTCTTGGTGAAGCTGATATAATTAAGTCCATCTTATTACTTCCGGGAATTACAAACGCAGGTGAAGGGGCTTCAGGATTCAATGTAAGAGGTGGTGCCGTCGACCAAAATCTAATTCTCCTAGACGAGGCCACAATTTTTAATTCTTCACATCTCTTTGGTTTTTTCTCTGTTTTCAATCCTGATGCCATAAAGGATATAAAACTTTACAAAGGGGGAATCCCTGCGCGCTACGGTGGCAGATTGTCTTCGGTTCTGGATATTTTTCAAAAAGAAGGCAACAGCAAAGAACTTAAAATTAGTGGTGGGATTGGTTTGGTTGCGAGTAGGATGCTTGTTGAAGGACCGTTAAAAAAAGACAAAGCAGCTTTCCTCATTGGGGGAAGAGCGTCTTATGCCCATCTTTTTTTACCCTTATTCGAAGTTGACAATACAGCTTATTTTTACGACCTCAATACCAAACTAAATTATAAAATAAACGAAACAAACAGCATCTTCTTGTCAGGATATTTTGGTAGGGATGTCTTTAGCATCAGTGATAGTTTTGTCAATACTTATGGTAATGCAGTAGGTAATTTTAGATGGAATCATCTTTTCTCGGATAAACTCTTTTCAAATCTTTCCATGATTTATTCCGATTATTATTACGGTTTAAAATTGGATTTTGTGGGATTCAATTGGAGCTCTGGCATTCAGAATTTCAATGTTAAATACGATTTAAAACATTATATAAAAGACAAGCTCCAAATCAATTATGGTCTCAACAATATCTACTACCAATTTAATCCCGGCAAAATAGAACCGAGCAATGAAAATTCTGGAATTCTCGAAGAGCAATTAATCGAGAAATATGCCAACGAGTTTGCCGCCTATATTGATTTTGAGCAGGAGATAACACCAAAATTAAATCTAGGTTATGGACTTCGTTTTAGCAACTTCAATCGTTTAGGTCAAGAAGAACTGAATGTATATACAAATGATGAGCCGGTTGTTTTCAATCAAACATTACAGATTTATCAAAAAGCCACCCCTATTGGCGTAATAAATCCGGGCAGAAAAGAAAGTCTTGCCAAATTCAACAATTTTGAACCAAGGGTATCATTATCATACCTATTAAACTCAGAGAGCTCTTTAAAAGCGAGTTACACGAGGTTAGCGCAATATCTTCACTTAATTTCGAATACGAGCTCACCAACACCCTTGGATGTATGGACACCCAGTGGTACTTTCATTGAACCACAGCTATTGGATCAATACGCTCTAGGGTATTTCCTGAACATTAAAGATGGGGACTATTCCTTAGAGACCGAGGTTTTTTATAAAGACATTCAAAATCGAATTGATTATATAGATGGAGCCAACCTAATAGCAAACGACGCCATAGAGCAGGTAATATTGAATGGCGAAGCAAGGGCCTACGGAATGGAATTTTTACTTCGGAAAAACATAGGTAAATTTCAGGGCTGGATGGCATATACCCTCTCAAAATCCGAGCAAAGAACACCTGGAAGAAACCCATCCGAAACAGGCATTAATTCAGGGCAATGGTACAATACTCCTTATGACAAAACCCACGATCTTTCAATCTATGGTAATTATGACCTTAATAAAAAATGGAGTTTCAATACCAATTTTGTCTTTCAGACAGGGCAACCTACAAACTACCCAATAGGACAATTTGAGTTCCAGGGTTTAACAGTGCCCTATTATGGTTTAAGAAACCAGGAAAGATTGCCCAGCTATCATAGAATGGACATTTCGGCAAGTCTTTCTCCAAAAAAGAACAGTGTTAGAAAAATGCAAGGGGAATGGGTGTTTAGTCTATATAACCTATACAATAGGCGAAATGCTGCCTCTATAAGCTTTAATAGGAATCAAGATACGAATGTAAATGAAGCCGTACGTACATCAATTTTCGGGATAGTACCTGCCATAACTTATAATTTTAAATTTTAGGCCATGAATAAATTCTTTGTATTTCTTGTCGCAATATTCGTGTTATCAGCTTGTGAAGATGTGATTGAAGTTGAAGTGCCTAAGGACACTGCCCGTTTATCTATTGATGCATTGATTCGATTGAATACCGATTCACAAACAACCCGATTACGTGTTACAGCAACCGAAACCACTTCTTTTTTCGAAGAAATTGGTCCGGCGATATTAAATCAAATACAAATAGTCATCACATCGACCAATACGATCATAAACCTAGTGGAAGAACCTTTGGGCTCAGGAATCTTCGTCGCCGATTGGTCTACTGAAGAACTTATCCAAGGCGAACTTCTACTGTTATTGGAGTATAATAACGAACAATACGAGGCAAGAAACACATTCGTACCCACTGTACCATTCGATGCTTTAAGACAGGGGGAAGGAACTTTGTTCTCTGGCGACGAAACCGAGATTATCGTGTCATATACAGATGACCCGGACCGTATTGATTTCTATCTATTCGATTTTGATTTCAATGAATATTTAGTGTCGGAAGATATATTCTATCAAGGACAATCGTTTGAATTTTCATATTTCTACGAAGACGGGCTCAGACCAGGTCAGGAACTGAACATAAGTATTTTAGGTGTAAATGAAGGTTTTTACAATTACATGAATCAATTAATAGTGCAAAGTGGTGGGGACCAGGGGCCATTTCAAACACCGGCTGCCACGGTCAAAGGAAATATTATCAATACCACTACTCCCGATAATTTTGCGTTGGGATACTTTGCCATTGGTCAGGAATATATTGATACCATAATTATTGAATAAGGATTTTATCCCTAATTGTGAGTATCCGCGTTTCAACCTAAAATTAAGAGGAATCAAATATGCTAACCAAAAGCTTTAATTGGTATTTTTAAAAAATAAAATATGGCTACAGTCAAAACAAATAAGGATTTATTGATCAAAGGCGTGAAGCATTTTGCCTATACTTTTTTACTAATGTTCACCGCACCATTTGTTCTTTGGCAGGCCTTCAAAAATGAAGAGCACGCCTTTTATATTCCTGTATTGATAGTTGGTATTCTTTTAGCGATAGCGGCTATTACGATGGGATTTTACAGTGTACATTTAATCATGAAGGCCTTATTTAATTCCCCTGAAAAAGGCAAATAAGGTATCATTTCCATACAATGGTAACTATTTAACTCCTTTTTTGGCTGGTCCCCATTTATTTTCAAGGTCCATATAATTAAAATCCAAGGCCGATTCTTGAGGTTCCAGCCTGTTTGCTGCGAATGCACGCTGCAATATATCCTCAATAAGATAATCCTCTTGAACCACATCTGGCCTAAACTCTTCCTTAAGACTAATTTTGAACATTTTGGCAGTTGTACTATACCAAAAGGCTCGCCAACCACTTCGCAATTCCTTCACTAAACCAAAAGCGGTTTTTCCTGTCTGGCGATAAATTAGTTTTATAAGAATTTGCCCTTCGGTACGTGTAAGTTTTTTGAGCTCATCGGAAAACTCACCTTCAATATATTTTTGAACCTTTTTGGTATATTTTTTACGTTTTCGTTTTCTTTTGATCTTGGTAAGACTGTCATTCAGCTCAATTAATCGCTCTGCCGCCATTTTGGCGTAGGGATAAACCTTTATGGTCTTTCGTCTTAAAATATAATATCTGAGCTTATCTTTATAGGTTGGGAATTTCAATTTACTGAATACATATACCTCATCCAAATCAATAGAACTCCTCATTATGGAGTCCCCTTCAATAATGATCATTTTCTCAGCGATTGAGTCAATGGGCTGTTCTTTCACTTGCGAAGAAACCAGTGAAAACACAAAAACAAAGACTAAAAATGATATCTCTTTTTTCATTTTTGGTATAAAATCAAAAGCCTTGTCAAAATTAAGGATTAAAAATTACTGTTATTATTAATTAAAAGTGAATATTGTTAAGTTTGTATCTAAATATATTTTACATGAGTGCAAAGAAGATTCTTTCCAAAAAATCAATGGATTTTTTAGAAAAGTACCTAAACAATGCGGCCCCAACCGGTTATGAATGGGAAGGTCAAAAGATTTGGATGGACTATCTAAAACCCTACGTAGATACGTTTATAACCGATACCTACGGGTCTGCTGTGGGGGTTATAAATCCTGATGCCGATTTCAAAGTTGTGATTGAAGGACATTCCGACGAGATTTCATGGTATGTCAACTATATCACGGATAACGGACTTATTTATGTGATCCGAAATGGAGGTAGTGATCATCAAATCGCTCCTTCAAAATGGGTAAATATCCATACAAAAAAAGGAATTGTAAAAGGTGTTTTCGGTTGGCCCGCGATTCATACCAGGAATAAAACCAAGGAAGAGCCCCCTAAACTTGATAATATTTTCATTGACATCGGAGCCAAGGATAAAGAGGAAGTTGAAAAAATGGGCGTACACGTAGGTTGCGTCATTACCTATCCTGATGAATTTCACATTTTAAATAAAGACAAATTCGTATGCCGTGCCATCGATAACAGGGCTGGCGGATTCATGGTTGCCGAGGTAGCTAGATTATTACATGAGAATAAAGAAAAATTGCCTTTTGGCCTTTATGTAACCAATTCAGTGCAGGAAGAAATAGGGCTACGTGGCGCAGAAATGATCACGCAAACCATAAAGCCGAATGTTGCCATAATTACCGATGTGTGCCATGACACCACCACCCCGATGATCGAGAAGAAAACACAAGGCCATACCGAAATAGGTGCAGGGCCCGTAATCTCTTATGCACCGGCGGTACAGAACAAATTAAGGGAACGGATTATCGAAACAGCGGAAGCCAAGAAAATACCCTTCCAGCGAATGGCAGCTTCCAGATCAACCGGTACCGATACCGATGCATTCGCCTATAGTAACGGAGGGGTTGCTTCAGCTTTGATATCCTTGCCTTTACGTTACATGCATACGACGGTGGAAACTGTACATAAAGACGATGTGGAGAATGTTATCCGTTTGATTTATGAAACCGTATTGACCATTAAGGACGGTGGAACTTTTAGTTATTTTGATTAATCAAAACCTAGCATGGATGAATTAGTCGATATTTTAGATCCTGAAGGAAATTTCACAGGCCAAACCGCAATGAAATCCAAAGCGCACAAACAAGGATTGTTTCACCCAACAGTCCATGTTTGGTTTTATACCAAAAACGCACAAATTCTTATACAACAAAGAGGCAAGGATAAAGATACCCACCCCCTACTTTGGGATGTTTCGGTGGCTGGCCATATTGGTGCCGGAGAAGACATGGAAATATCGGCTATTCGGGAAGTTGAAGAAGAAATTGGTTTGCAAATCACAAAAGCTGATTTGCAAAAAGTAGGGGTTTTCAAATCCATTCAAGAACATCGCAACGGTCTGGTTGACTGTGAATTTCACCATGCCTATTTATGTGAACTCAAAGTCCCCTTGGAAACACTAAAAAAACAAGAAACGGAAGTTGAAGCATTAGTATTAATTCCTCTTATACGATTTACCGAAGAAACCTGGGGAATGGCCAATCTTAAAAAATACGTTCCTCACGGTATAGAATATTATAAGACGATAATCACTGCGATTAAGGAAAGATTATAGGTTTTTGAAAAATACTGCGGGATTTTCCAAACTAAAGGTGTTCTGCTCCCCACTGGCCATATTCTTAACCACAAAGGAATTGTTCATCATTTCCTTTTCACCAATCAAAATTACATAAGGCACATTACGGTTATTGGCATATTTCATCTGTTTTTGCATTTTGGCATTACTAGGATAAACATCTGCCCGAATACCGTGCTTCCTCAGCTGATTCGCCAACTTCAATGACGCCATGGATTCTTTCCCACCAAAATTGATACAAAGGACTTCCAAGGATTTATGCAATATTTCAGGGAATAATCCCAATTCTTCGAGTACCAGATAAATGCGGTCCAATCCGAATGAAATACCTATACCACTCACATCTTTTAGTCCGAAGATTCCGGTAAGGTCATCGTATCTTCCCCCACCACCTATTGAGCCCATTTGCACACCCTCTGGTGCAGCTACTTCAAAAATAGCACCTGTATAATAGTTAAGCCCCCTGGCCAAAGTGACATCCAAAGCCAATTGAGTGGATTGTAAGCCTAAGTCATCAATGGAATTTGTAATGTACTCCAGATCTTCCACACCACTCATTCCTTGTTCGGAATCCGCTAGAAATTTCTTGAGTACTGCCAACTGATCAGTATTGGAGCCGGAGAGTGCAAATAGAGGATCGGCTTTTTTTATGGATTGTTCTGATATTCCTTTGGCCAGCATTTCCTTTTGTACGCCATCCGCCCCTATTTTATCCAATTTATCCAATGCCACGGTGAAATTCACAAGATTGTTTTTAGCATCAATAACCTCAGCAATACCAGCCAGAATTTTACGGTTATTCAGTTTTATGGTAACCCCTTCCAACTTTAAATCGGTAAACACAGCATCATACAACTGTATGAGTTCTATTTCCTGTAACAATGAATTTGCCCCTACCACATCAGCATCGCACTGGTAAAACTCTCGAAAGCGTCCCTTTTGTGGTCGGTCGGCCCTCCAAACGGGTTGTATCTGATAGCGCTTAAACGGAAAGTCGATTTCATTTTGGTGCATCACCACATAACGGGCAAAGGGGACCGTGAGGTCATAACGCAAAGCCTTATCTGAAATTTTTGGCGTTAATGATTTCGAGTCCTTTGAGCTGTAGGTTACATCATCGACCTTACTGATAAAATCCCCAGAATTCAATATTTTAAAAATCAAACGATCCCCTTCATCCCCGTATTTCCCCATTAGGGTATCCGAATTTTCAAAAGCAGGGGTTTCAATGGGTTGAAAACCAAATACCTTGAAATGTTTTTTAACAATATCGATAATGTAATCGCGCTTAGCGATATCCTCAGGTGAAAAATCACGTGTTCCTTTAGGTATGCTTGGTTTTTGTGCCATTTGGTCGTAATCTACTGCAAATATAAAGTTTTGTGGATTCGTTCATAGGTAGGAAATCGAATAATACTATTCGATCATACTTTCGAACCACCTGTACAGATCACCTTTTGTGATGACGGCTCCCTGTTGTATTAAATTGAATTTATCCAAGTTCTTATCTGTTGTATAGGCTTTGGACGCCGTTAGATATTCCACATAATCGGATTGCCAATTCTTCTTGAACCAATTGAAGCCGATTTTTGTGGTCAAATCAATATCAGGGTTCATCACCTTGACAGCAATCAATTTCATCTCCTTATCGGTTAATTCGAACAAATGCATTTGTTTGGCCGATACGTTCTCAAGATGGGTAACCTTGGTCAAAACCCCTTCCCAAATCAAATCACTGAAGACATCCAATTCTTCCTCAGCTACTTCAGGTTGCCCTGCCTTTAATTTTTCCCACTCCTCCGCGGTTATCGACTGGGTTGCCAAAAAATTGATGAATTCAGGATGCAACTCTTCCAGTTGCTCTTTCGTTAGTCTGGTAAATTTCATTTGCAATCAAAAAAGCCTTTCAGATAATGCTGAAAGGCTTTTAATTTAAATATTGTAATACTTATTTCGTTTCAGCGACAACTTCAAATGGAAAATCCACAAGAACATCCCTATGTAGTCTGATCTGGGCACCTGCGGTGCCAAGCCTTTTGACGGTACCCCCATGAATACTGATGAATTTTTTATCAATCTCATGACCTTCTTTTTCCAAAGCAGCAGCTACATCTATTGTAGTTACCGAACCAAAAAGTTTATCACCTGCACCGGCCTTCGCTTTTATTTTTAACTCAAGGGCCTTTAAGGCCTCAGCAGTTTTGTTCGCCGTTTCGATTATCTCTTTTTCCTTATGGGCTCTTTGTCTTAAGTTTTCAGCCAATACTTTCTTAGCTGAAGGGGTGGCCAAGGTAGCCAGTCCGAGTGGTATCAGATAGTTTCTTCCGTAACCGTTCTTAACACTCACCAAATCGTCTTTAAAACCGAGGTTTTGTACGTCTTCCTTTAATATAAGTTCCATGGTTCGTTTCTTTTATTTTAATAAATCACCAACATACGGCATAAGCGCCAAATGACG
>JAHHKH010000172.1 GCA_018679695.1 Maribacter sp. | reverse complement strand
ATCATATTCTTACCACAGGCAGATCCCGCACCGTGGGCAGGGTAAACAATTAACTCATCGGCAAGTGGCATTATTTTAGTGCGTAGGCTATCGAACAATATCCCAGCTAAGTCCTCCTGTGTCATATCAGCCGCTTTTTGAGCCAGATCAGGTCGGCCTACATCACCTAAAAACAGGGTGTCCCCAGTAAATATGGCATGGTCCTGCCCATCTTTATCTTTCAACAAGTAGGTAGTACTTTCCATCGTATGGCCAGGAGTATGTAATACTTTCATAGTCAATTCCCCAATCTTAAATTCCTGGTTATCCTCAGCTATTCTCGCATTAAAGGACGGATTGGCCGTTGGGCCATAAATTATTGGGGCACCGGTTTCCTTGGACAAGGTAATATGCCCGCTCACAAAATCGGCATGAAAATGCGTTTCAAAAATATACTTGATTTTCGCATTATCGGACTTCGCCCTTTGAATATAGGGCTCAACTTCCCGAAGTGGGTCAATTATAGCAACTTCACCCTTGCTTTCAATATAATAGGCCCCTTGGGCCAAACATCCAGTATAGATCTGTTCTATGTTCATTTTCTTCTCTTTCAATATAATTGCTACAATGATATGTTATCTGTAATTACAAATCAGTAACAATAGTTACCGATGGTTCTTGCTTTGATGCGCAATTTTTTCACGAAAATCGGATATATTTTCAGGATTATCAAAATATGCTACTGCATCTTTGGTCCTTACAAATAGGAATTCCTTGCTTAATGCATCAATAATTCCACTACTAAAAATTATATCCCTAGTGGGACCAATAGCACCGGCAATATAGAATTGTAGGTTACGCTCGAGCAATTCATTGATAACCGAAACCAACATATTGGCTGCTGTTGAATCTATATAATTAATGGCCTCAGCATTCAATATAACTCCTTTTAAAGTATCCCCTTTTGCATTGACCTCTTTCATTAAATGGGTTTTAAAGTAGCTTTTGTTCCCAAAATACAATTGGGAATCAAAACGTAGGATGAGCAAATCATCCCTTTTCTCTATCTCATCACCAAAACGTTCCACATTTTTATAATATTCCGAACCTCGTATTTTTCCTAAAATTGCAAAATGGGGCTTTGAAGTACGATACACCATTAATAATAAAGAGATTAAAACACCAATTAGCACCCCTTCCTTAATACCAATAAATACGGTAATCAGGAAAGTAAGCATCAAAACCACGAATTCATCCTTTCTGAATTTCCATAGGGATATTGGATATTTAAAATCTATTAGACCGAACACAGAAACCATTATTATACTTGCCAATACCGCATTTGGTAAATAATAGAACATAGGGGTGAAAAACAAAAGGGTAAGTACCACCATGACAACACTAATCAGGGCAAAAAAGTTAGTTTTACCCCCTATTTCATTGCTAACCGCCGAACGTGAAAAACTTGCCGTTACAGGGTATGCTTGAAAAAATGAACCCACCATATTGGAAGTCCCTAAAGCAACCAGTTCTTGATTGGCGTCAACGGTTTCCTCATTATTCCTTTCTTCAATGGCCTTACCAATTGAAATCGCTTCCAGATATCCTACCAAAGCCAATGTCAAAGCAATAGGCCATAAGTCCATCGCATCTTGAAAATTGAAATTCGGAATTTGGAAAGCTGGTAATCCTTTTGGTATTTCCCCAACAATCTTTACACCGTATTCTTCGAGGTCAAACACAAAAACGGCTAAAATCCCCAAAATAACAACCAACAAAACCGCAGGGAATTTTTTATTCCATTTTTTTAGAAACACTATCACAAGTATCCCTATAATTCCAACGGAAAGATCATATAAGTTAGTCTCCGCGAGCTTGTCGAATGCATTGATTACCAGTTGATGGAACATGTTGCTTTTTTCAATATCGGCACCCAACAAATGTTTCAATTGACTAAAAATGATTATCACTGCCGCACCTGAAGTAAAACCACTAATTACAGGTCTGGATAAGAAATTCACCAAAAAACCCATTCGTAACAACCCAAAAAGTATTTGAATGACCCCTACCAAAAAAGCCAAAAATATGGCCAAAGCAATATAATTCTCTATGCCCGTTATCGCCAACGTTCCCAAGCCAGCAGCTACCAAGAGTGAATCCATGGCTACAGGACCTATTGCCAACTGCCTGGAAGTTCCTAAAAATAAATATACCAAAACCGGGAATACCGAGGCGTATAGACCATACACGGGAGGTAATCCTGCGATCATGGCATAAGCCATACCCTGAGGTATTAGAATAACACCCACAGTAAGGCCTGCAACCATATCTTTGAACAGAAAGCTTCTATTATACTTGGAAACCCAACCTAGAAATGGGAAATATCTTTGCATTGGTCAAATTTAAGCAAATCGGGTAGTTTTCAATGAATATTTCCACCAACAGGTAAACCACTCGGTACTTTAACAGGAACGGTTCTATCGAAATCATCATCGTTCAAAGTATTTAAAAATGAAATAATAAGTGACATTTCCTTTACACTAAGTTCAAGTTCCCGAACAAAAGGATCAAACTTTTCTTTGGAAACTAGCGGATTTCTACTTTTCCCGTTGGAGATATCCTCATAAAACTCCAATACCCTTCTTAAGGTTGTCAAACTACCATTATGCATATAGGGGGCAGTATAACGCAAGTTTCTCAAAGATGCCGTTCTAAACCCAAAACTGTCTTTCACCCCAGCATCCGGCATTTTTAGCTTCTTATTCTGGGGCACACCAAGTATATGTATCTTGTAATCTGAAAACATAGGGCCATTATGACAATTAACACAACCTACCTTTTTAAATAGCTCAAAACCCTCTTTTTCAGATATCAGTATGGCATCGTTGTCGCCTCTCATGAACTGGTCAAATCGAGAATTATTGGTCACAAGGCTCCGTTCGAAAGCAGCAATAGCCTTGCCCAGGTTTTCGATTGAAATATCCTCTTCTCCAAAAGCTCCTTTGAATAATCTTCGATATTCGGGAATTTGACTCAACCGTTGAACTACCTCCTCCAAAATTTCTGCCTCATCAAAACCATGTCCCCGCATTTCCTCAAAAGCTTTTATAGGTTCCAATACCTGCAATTCCAAGCTTTTTACACGATCATCCCAAAACATTGGAGCCTTTTCCGGATTATATTCATTGAATGTATTTATTCCGTTGAAGGCCGTATTTAGAACAGTTTGTGCGTTCCGTTCGACAAAAGGAATATCGTTTGGAGTATTGAATTTTCGTTTGCTACCCAATCCTTTGGCGTTAACCCCCATGGAAATATCCAGGAATTCGGCATAACCGGTATTTGGATGGTGACATGTTGCACAGGCAACATCCTTATTACCGGATAATATGGGATCAAAAAACAGTAAACGGCCAAGTTCGCGTTTTGGTAAGGAATTTACATTGTCTTTTGGATCCAATACACTTTGCGGCAATGCTGAAAAAGTAGTGGGAATTTCTTCCTTTTTTTTGACTGATGTTTTGCTCTTTTTAGTATCCGAGCATGCAAACCAAGTAAACAATGCCGCAAATAATAGTATGCCCAAAAGATAACTTCCCAATGTAATGGTTCGCTGCTTCACTTTTACATCATACCGTATTAAAAGTTCAAAGATTTTATCAAGGAAAGTTAACTGATCCCATTGTTTATCTCAGCGAGTTTTCCAATTTCAACATGTAAGAGTTGTAATTCTTTTCGATTACTGTTCAAATCTCCCAAAATCAAGGCATTTGTCTCTTTAAATGCTGCCTTTGAGGCGTTGAACAATGATTCGTAATAACTAATTCCATCGCTGAGGTTTTTGGCAAATTTATTTAGGTAATTCTCTTGCTTTTTATTGATGGTGTTCCTTGCCTCTTCTATCTTATTCTTTAAAAATTCAATATAAATGGTAAGTTCTTTAACAAACATATTAGGACGATCCATCCTTGAAATTACGTTCGCCCTGCCATAAATGTGATCGGTCATCTCTTTAAGGCTCATCAACTTTGAAAAATAAGCCATGTTTGGACCTGGACATACGCTTACCCCTTTACCTTCGACCTTTGTGCCAATATTATTTGCCAATAGCGCAGAAGTTCCTAAGCCTACGCAAATACACGATTTATCAACTATCTTCCCAAACTGTTCTTGATATTGTTCTGTTGACAAGCCTTCATTGTCCAATTCTTTCAATTTTAAATATTGGTATTGCCTTGACGCAACACAAATATCCTTTTCGGTAAACTCATTGTTCAAGGAGACGTACTTTCGAGGGCATGGGCTGCCCGGTCTTCCTTTGGCAATCAAAGCCTCTTTTTCCATATCCTTGGTATTTCCTTTAAGCGTATTGAAAGGAACACCTAAAGGAGAAATATTACTTAAATACAAATCTTCTTCCTTAGCACCCATCAACTTTTCCAAGGTAGGTTTATCAACGGTAGTCGCTTCTGGCACCAAGAGAAAAGGCGTACCCCATCCTACAGAATCCAATTGGTAATTATCAATCAAAAATTGATGTTCTTCAGCAGTACCTACACCACCCTGTGCCGTGATCTTGAGTGGCAAAACAGTTTTGGGAACAGGGCGTTCTTTACTTTCCAAGGATTGTATTAGAATCTGATAACTAGATTCAATCAATTCATTTCTTTTCTCTTTGAATTCCTCTAACACAGGCCCAAGAAGATACCCATCTGTTGCAAAGGCATGCCCACCACAATTAAGCCCAGACTCAATTCGATATTCTGATACCCAAAGTCCTTTTTTGGCCAAGAACTTACCTTGAATGAATGCCGATCGGAAATCGCTCACTTTAAGGACAATCTTCTTTTTTATATTCCCATTTTCATCGGGGTAAAAATCCTCGAATTGTTCGATATAGCCGTACAATCTCGGGTTCATCCCAGCGGAAAGAATTACTGAGGAATTTAGGTTACTTTCTGCAAAACCCCTTAATGCAGCATGTGCATCATTATATTCCGAGGGTAGTTTTTCACCTTTGTTATAATTCACCTTATCTACCTTGGTCATGATATTCACATCTATGCTACCCAAAGAAAGATTTTCCTTTAACCAGTCTCCTGCCTCATTAATATTGAGATATTTATCCGTTACGTTTTTGAATTCATTTTTTATAGTGGTACCATCTGGCAACAAATTTAAATACTCCTTTACCTCCAGACTTTTATTCAGTACTGCAGTCTTTAATGTCTCAAATTTACTTTCAGAAAGTGAATTGATCATATTGAGATAGGATGTAATTCGCTTTGCCCTGAAATCTTCGATTTTATCTGAAATTTCCTTGTACGGCAATTCATGGAGTTCACAATACATCTTCCTTAATTTTTCAAGAAGAATATCATCAACCAATGATATTACAGAGTCTATACCATATTGTGCAACTTTTAAGGGAGTATCAACGGTAAATCCGATTCCCATAACCGGGATGTGGAATGAATGCGCTTTCGCCATAATTTCTATGAAATAAGGAACACCTTTAGAGGTCCCGTTTATTATCGGTTTTTGAGTTGCAAAGATAAGAAAAAAGAGGAGGTGTTAGGTCCTCAGGAAACCGACTTTAATACCTTTAACAATTGCCAGGGTACAAATCGCCCTGTCAAACCTGCACTTATTGATGCCATTAAAAAGATTTCTCAAAACAAACACTATTTTCAATACCAACATATTGGCCGTAATTGGGTATAATCTTGTAAGCATTCTTAATATACAGTTGAATGGCCTCAGGTTGCCTTTTACCGGTTTCCAGCACGCATTTCCCATAAGACATTTCCACTGTCCATTTTTCAAGTTCATGTAGAATCATTGTAGCAAAGCCCTTACCCCTACTCTCGGGGATTGTGTACATCCGCTTAACTTCCATGGTGTCGGCATCAAATTGCTTGATCGCACCACAACCTACCGGTCGTTGGTTTTCGTAGAGTACAACCGCGTGTTTAATGATATCAATCTGGTTGAATTGATGGTAAAAGGCATGGTCATCGCCATCGCGTTTGGCAAGATCGGCATCCAATAGTTTCACAAGATCAATAAAATCTTGATTTTCAGAACTGGTTTTAACAATTGAAATCATGGTTAATCCCTAACCTTACCCATAAACACACTTACTTTGGAGTTGAAAGGATTACCGGCAGCCCGTCGCATCATCACAATTTGACCAGCATGCCAAACAGCATCCTCAATTGGTCCGTTCAAATGGTTCCAAAATGGAAATTCTGATTTGCCATTCTTATTTATGAACACAATTTTATGTTCCGCCAAATCTTCTGTTACCTTAAAAAGCTCGCTTGCAGTCTTAAAATTTTCCAATGTCCTTTTACGTTTTTCCATGGTAGACAATTCCTCCAATGGTATGGTAAAATCTGTTGGTTGTTTTTTGGCCGAGTTCACGATAGTACGTGACAGACCATAAATATGATCCATAGTCTGGGCAATGGTCCTGCCCTCCTCACTTGCCTTATAGGCCAGATTTTCTTCCGTCAGGCCTTCGGTAGCCCAATAATATCTGAAACCAAGACCATCGATCATTCTAGAAACCACAGTTCCAGGGGTGTATGTGTCAGGTGCTTTAGGGATTGTGCTATATGGGAGTGTTTCGTTCATGGTTTCTTGGGCAATGGTTAAACCAGTTACCAAAATTGCGATTAAACTTAAATATAATTTCATGGGATACCAGCAATTTATTATTAAACTTCTTGTGATTTATATCTTTGTAATACCGTTGGTCATGCTAATAGGACTGAAAATGGTCATAATCCGTTTATGGCCCCATCAAGCCAAGATAGGCGATCATTGGTCCAATTCTTCAAGTATCCGATTTCATCTTCATGACTACTGCCAATAAATTTATTGGGCCATACGTAGACTCCTAAAACATTCCAAGTGTCAAAATTTGACTCGATAGAACCAGCTTTGTTCAAAGTGGCAACATAATCGTCAACCTTACTATCTATTGACCCATTTGACAAAACACCTGATCTTAACGTATTCCAACGATCCTTTAGTTGCGATACGAATTCTGGATCTTGCAATAACCTATTCCACCAAAAGGGTACTTGCCAAAAATCCTCGGGACATCTTTCATTGAATTTATAAGCCCATACATTGGTTTCGCCACCACTGCAATAATCGGCGTTGCCAAAAGCCAGATTAAAATCCCAAATGGGACCCAATTTTAATTTATCATTCTTATCCTTATACATAAAAGTGCTCAATCGGTACCCGTCCACGTTATTTGAAAGTTCATTAAGCAAAAAGAAATCCAAAAAACTGTCAACATCTATATATGCCCTGTACCCTAGTATAGGATCTGTAAAACCATCGGAGGCAAGTGCATCCTCAAACTCAGCCATGTAATTAGAGATATAGTTCTTTTGTTCTGCAGTAATATCTTCAGCATCGGGCTCCTCGTATAGAAAATTGATTTCCTGTCCTATCGTTGCGTTGGGTGGGTTATATTGGGAGGTGAATGAATTCTGATCATTATAGCCTTCGCCCAGGTTACTTCCGGCAGTCTTATCAATCTTCAAAATATAACCACCGGTAAGGTCCTCACCGGTATTTTCATCTTCTTTAAGTTTATTGATATCAATGCGGTTACCGTCTCGCTTTAGTTTTTCCATAAAAACGTACACCCCTTGAAATGTATCGTTGATATTAAGTTCCACGAAACTACTGCGACTTGCATACCTGTTCATATCGCGTGAAAGATCATAAATCAAAATATTCCGAATTAGCGATTTATCGCTGTAGGGTGCATATAGTATCCAATCCTCTTCCTCTGGCATATCCAATATAGACACATTCAAGTCCTCATTATTTTCATCCCTAGTCTCAAGTCCATAAGACTTCTTTGGAAACATTTGCGAAGAGGCTCCCCTAATCTCGATCCCAATTTGACCAGTGAAAGAAACGATATCTGCCTCTAAAATGGTTATATCGGCTACAATTTTAGGTTCATCGACAATTGCGGAACCGTTCGTATTTATCGAAAACAATGGTAATCTGTCTTCAGGTGCAATTTCAGGTTCACCTACTTCCTCCTCAATATCAGTCAGTGAAATAGTATCGTCATTACTGCAACTGGTAATACCTAAGATAGAAATTGAAAGTAAGAAGAAGAGCGTATATTTCTTGAGTGGGAAACTAGGTAATTTCATTTGATATTAAAATTTCTCCAAGATACCAATTCTATTCTAAAAACCCTTTTTCTTCCATCCATTGGTCATTGTACATTTTACCTACATAACGACTTCCATGGTCATGGAATAAAACCACAACAACATCATTTTTAGTAAACTTATCTTTGAGTTGTAGTAGTCCTTTAATTACCGCACCGGCCGAATTACCCAGGAACATGGCCTCTTCCCTTGCCAACTTACGTGTATAAATAGCCGCATCTTTGTCGGTTACCTTGGTAAAGCCATCGATAACCTTAAAATCGACGTTTTCAGGTAAAATATCCTCCCCAATTCCTTCGGTGATATACGGATAGATTTCATTTTCATCGAAAATACCTGTTTCATGATACTTCTTGAAGACCGAACCATAAGTATCTATACCCCAAACCTTGATTTTGGGATTTTTTGATTTCAGATACGAACCAACACCTGAAATAGTACCCCCGGTACCAACACCTGTAACGAAGTGTGTAACCTTACCATCTGTTTGCTCCCAAACTTCTGGCCCTGTAGTCAAAAAATGGGCCTTTGCATTTGATGGATTATCATATTGATTTACATACCATGAATTGGGAATCTCCGTCGAGAGACGCTTGGCAGTAGAATAATAACTACGGGGATCTTCAGGAGCAACATCGGTTGGGCAAACATAGACCTTACTACCCATGGCTTTTAGAATATCTATTTTTTCCTTGGATTGCTTATCGCTGATAACACAAATTAATTTATACCCTTTAATTGTAGCGACCATAGCCAATCCCATTCCTGTATTACCTGAAGTCCCTTCAATAATAGTACCTCCTGGTTGCAAAAGACCTTCAGCTTCGGCATCTTCGACCATTTGTAGGGCCATGCGGTCCTTGACGGAATTTCCTGGATTGAAGGTTTCATATTTTGCCAATACCAAACACGGTAGGTCTTTTGTAAGCCAGTTCATTTTAACCAAAGGCGTATGCCCTATGGTATCCAATATATTTTCTGCGTATTCCATCTAGGTATAAAGATAGGTTTTTGAATTATGGTTCGTTCGTATAGTAAGTATCATAATTAAATTTATCATTCTTTAATGAAGAAATATTCTATTCAAATCTGATTGCCCTTACCGGATTAATTTTAGTGATAATATAAGAAGGTACGAGGAGCATCAATAAACATAATATCAAAACCCCTACATTGAGAAGAACTATGGTCAAAAAATCAATATGAACCGGTATATACTCTATATAGTATTCCTTAGGATTAGGAAACTTGAGCAAGCGATATTTCTGTTGGACCCAAATAAATCCCAGCCCCAATAAGTTACCCCAAAAAAGACCCACAGCAATCAAGTATGCAGCATTATACAAAAACACCTTGCGAATACTCCAGTTCGCAGATCCCAAGGCCTTTAAAATACCGATCATTTGTGTACGTTCAAGAATGAGCACCAATAATGCCGTAATCATATTAATACCACCTACAATGATCATAATACCTATAATCAATGCAATATTGAAATCGAAAAGCCCTATCCATTCAAAGATTTTGTAGTATTTTCCGATCACTGTCTGGGTGTCCAATGTAGATAAAATCTGACCATAAATCTCACGGTTCTTCAAATCTATATCTTCAAAACTATTCAAGAAGACCTCAAAATTACCCACTTGGGTAGACTCCCATTTGTTCATACGTTGAATATGCCGAATATCAACAAAAACGAACATGGCATCTATTTCCTCAAAACCACTATCGTAAATACCTACAAGTTTGAATTTTCTTTGATTGGGTTTTAATGGATCTTCTTCTTTGGGAAAAAATGCGGAAAAAGATTCCCCGATTTTTAGCTGTAACCGATTTGCCATTAGTCGCGAGAGCAACACTTCGGTATTCAGGTCCCCCGAATAATCGGGTAGTTTACCTTCAACCAGGTATTCCTTGAAAACTTCCCAGTGATAATCACTGCCTACACCTTTGGCAATGAAACCCTCAAAAGTATTCTCGGTTCTAATTATACCTCCTTTGGTAGCCACGGCCTGAACATGCGCAATGCCGTCAATAGTAGTAAACCGAGGGTAGAATTCTTGTTTTATTGAAACCGGTACCACCGAAACATCTGAAGTATTGTTATCATAGTTATAAATTTGAATATGTCCGTTAAAAGCCGAAACCTTTTCACGGATTTTGTGCTTCAAACCAACACCGGTTGCTATAGCGATCAGCATCATAAAAACACTAATGGCAATAGCAGCAATGGCTATTTTTATTATTGGTGCGGATATGCTAATTTTATGCTCCTTACCCTTAATGAGTCGTTTGGCTATAAAATATTCTAAATTCAAACTATGGCGTTTTTATCCAATTTCAAAAGTACATTTTTCTTATGGGTTTTTGTGATGTCGGCTTGTGGAAACACCGAAAAATCATCGAAGAACAATGAAGCTGACAAAACTGGGAATATTGTACAGGAAGATAAAAAGCCGATTATTGTTGGCGCCAATAGAACCGAAGAATATCTTGGTTTAATAAAAGGAAAAAAAGTGGGGATCGTTGCCAACCAAACAAGTGTGGTCTATAAAAGTAACAAAGGTTTTACACATTTGATAGATTCGCTTTTAAGCCTGGATATTGATATTGAAAAGGTTTTTGCACCCGAACATGGGTTTAGGGGACAAGCCGATGCCGGGGAGATGATAAAAGACGGTCATGATATTAAGACTGGATTGCCTTTGATCTCACTTTATGGTAAAAATAGAAAACCTTCTTTGGAGATGCTTCAGGATTTGGATATTGTTGTTTTTGATATACAGGATGTCGGGGTTCGTTTTTACACCTATATAGCTACACTTCAATTGGTCATGGAATCCTGCGCAGCGAACGATATTCCCATACTGGTATTGGATCGGCCAAATCCAAATGGCCATTATGTAGATGGTCCAACCATGGAAAAAGAACATACCGGTTTTTTGGGAATGACCACAATACCATTGGT
>JAHHKH010000146.1 GCA_018679695.1 Maribacter sp. | reverse complement strand
ATTATAGAACGGGCTGTAGGTGCCGTAAAGTATGCCAAAACCTTTGTGGAGGATGTGGAGTTTTACGCAGAGGATGCAGGAAGAACCGATAATGATTTCTTGGCAAAAATTTGCGAGGAGGTCATTAAGGCTGGTGCCACGGTTCTAAATATTCCTGATACAACGGGATATTGCTTGCCAGAGGAATATGGGTCGAAAATGAAGTACCTCAAGGAAAATGTTACTGGTATTCATAAGGCAATTCTCTCTTGTCATTGCCATAACGATTTGGGTTTGGCTACCGCCAATTCGATATCCGGGGTAATTAATGGGGCAAGACAGATTGAATGTACAATCAATGGATTAGGTGAACGTGCCGGTAATACCTCATTGGAAGAGGTCGTAATGATCTTAAGACAACACCCCTATTTGGAGTTAGATACTAATATCAATAGTAAATTGCTTTATGATACCAGCCAAATGGTTTCTGAAAAAATGGGGATGATGGTACAGCCAAACAAGGCGATAGTAGGAGCAAACGCCTTTGCGCATAGCTCAGGAATACATCAGGATGGTGTTATAAAAAATAGGGGGACCTATGAAATCATAGACCCTTTGGATGTAGGTGTAAATGAATCCTCGATTGTGCTTACTGCGAGAAGTGGTAGAGCCGCATTGGCTTATCGGGCTAAAAAAGTAGGTTATGAGTTAACGAAAGTCCAATTAGATGCAGTCTACCAAGAATTCTTAAAATATGCAGACGTGAAGAAAGAAGTAATGGATGAGGATATTCATGAAATTATTGAAACAAGCAAGGTGAAAATAGAAAGTGTTTCTTAAATGCAGCTGAAGATTGCAATTTTAGGCGGAGATGGTATTGGACCAGAGGTGATTACGCAGGCCGAAAAATGCCTACAGGCTGTAGAGGATAATTTTGGGCATGATTTTACCTTTACCGAGGGTTTGATAGGGGCTTCTGCAATGGAAAAGATGGGTAGTCCCATTCCCGAAGAAACCCTTGAATTATGTCGAGCATCCGATGCTATTTTATTCGGTGCAATCGGAACGGAGGAATATGACAATAAGCCCGAGGCCAAAGTACGTCCCGAAGACGGATTGTTATATTTACGTAAGGCGCTTGATTTGTTTGCTAATATTAGGCCTATAAAGGTTTTTCCTGCCTTGGTGCATAATTCCCCAATAAAAAAAGAAGTGATATCTGGAACCGATTTGGTTATATATCGTGAACTTACGAGCGGTATCTATTATGGAGGGAAAAGTTTAAGTGAAGATGGTACTGTAGCCACCGACTTGTGCAGATACACCGAAAAAGAAATCAGCCGAGTAGCCCATATGGCATTCAAAGCAGCAAAAAAAAGAAGGGGCAAGCTCACCTTGGTAGATAAGGCGCATGTATTGGAAACTTCAAGATTGTGGCGCAGAGTTGTGACAAACATTGCTGAAAGCTATCCTGATGTTGAATTTGACTGCATGTATATAGACAATGCATCGATGTTGATGTCCTTGAATCCCACAATTTTCGATGTAATCCTAACTGAAAATATGTTCGGGGATATACTTTCCGCACAGTGTAATGTACTTATTGGATCTTCAGGTTTGCTGCCATCAGCTTCAATAGGCACCGAGAATGCTATGTTTGGCCCTATACACGGTTCTTATCCCCAAGCAAAAGACAAGGATATTGCCAACCCTGTTGCAGCAATTCTAAGTGGAGCCTTACTTCTGGAACATTTTGGACTTAATGAGGAATTTGATGCCGTGGTCGCCGCAGTTCATAAATCGTTCAGAAAAAATATTGTCACCATGGACATTATGGGAAGTACTAAATATGGCACCGAAAATGTTGGGGATTTTATAGCCCAAAACATTGTTGATACTGATGATAATCTAAATATCAATGATGAAAATATTGGATTAGGTAAATCAACTATTATCTAGGGTTCCACACTATTTATTCACTGACCAATAGCTTTACATAAGCATCAAATTCATCTTTGAACAGCTCATATTTAGAGCCGGTCGCAGGACCATTGAATCCGGTATGTATTTTTCTAACCGCACCTTTTTTATCTATGAAAATTGTCGTTGGGTAAGAAAGTACATGATTCAGCATGGGCAACTTTTCTTGGGCTTTACTTTTACTTGAAGTTCCAAATTGTGCCAATAAGACCGGATATTCTACCCCTATTGCAGATGTTAATCGCTTAATACTGTTGAAAGCTTTTTCCTCTGTTTTGGCATACTCAAAGGCCAAAGCCACAACTGCTATATCGAGTCCTGGATTATTTTTTAAATAGTTGACCAAGAACTTTGTTTCATCCAAGCAATTAGGGCACCATGTACCCATAATTTGGACAATAACGGCCTTGTCTTTAAATTGGGCGTCATTCAAGGATACCATAGCGCCATTGGCATCTGGGAAAGAAAAGGCCAAATTCCCATAACCCGGTTTGAGAAAAGTCAATGAATCAGCTTCCGGCAACTCAAAGCTTTCATTTCGCTTGGCAATGAAAGGTTCTTGAAAATGATTTCCAGAATAAAAGGTTCCTACCAGACTGCTATCGGTAACCTTAGCTGTAAACAAAAACGCATGTGCACCATCAAAAGCTGATATTTTCATTACATCCCCATCCAATATTCCTTCCAAAAAGCGATAATCACCGGTTGTTGTCCTGAACGTACCTGTGACCTTAGTGCCGTTTTGTGTAAAAATTCCCTTGCCTAAATAACTATCCTCGGTATCGGGACTAAATTCTGTTCGCCAAATTCCTGAAACATTTACTTGTGGTTCTTGTTTGGCGATAAAACGATCCCTTTGGCCAAATGTGGCGCTGAACGGGACAATACGGTCTAAACTCTCCTTAATGAATTCACCTTTTATGGTTGAATCGGTGAATGTTGCTGCAATATAACCTTCAAATACCGGTGTTCTGATTATAATCGAGTCATTTTTTATTTCCACTTCATCAACTTCAATAACTTCTTCGGCATTGTATATTTCCATAGCATAATGCTCTTGATCAATTTTTTTCAAGTCAAAATTAAATGGTAAGATCTCATTATCCTGAACTTCCAATTCAGCCACCCAAATCCCTTCCCTTAGGACGGGATCCTTGGTATTATCACATGATAAGCTCAAAAGCCATAACATACAAAGCAGTCCTAATTTTGGCATAAATACAGTTTTGTTAAGCACCATTGGTAAGCACTGTTAAACTTACATGAAAAAAATTAAAACAATTCAAATGAATCTGTATTGAATGTCTTAAGACATTGTTTTATCTTTATCAGCTTTAAATACAACCAATGAATATATCTTACAACTGGTTAAAGCAATTCCTGAAATTAGATTGGGACTCCAAACGCACCGCTGAACTTTTGACCGATTTAGGGTTAGAGGTAGAAGGTATAAAGGCCTATGAATCGGTGAAAGGTGGACTCAAAGGTGTTGTTGTGGGGCATGTACTCAGTTGTGAAAAGCACCCCAATGCCGACCGATTAAAATTAACCACTGTGGATATTGGACTTGAAAATCCTGTTCAAATTGTTTGTGGTGCCCCAAACGTTGCAAAAGGGCAAAAGGTTCCGGTCGCAACGATAGGAACAACGCTATATACCAAAGAAGGTGAGGCTTGGACCATTAAAAAAGGGAAAATTCGTGGAGAAGAAAGTCATGGCATGATCTGTGCCGAGGACGAGTTGGGTCTTGGTGATAGCCATGAAGGTATAATGGTCATGAGTGATTCATTGGAGGTAGGAACACCTTGTTCTGAGGTTTTTGAATTGGAAAACGATGAGGTTTTCGAAATTGGTTTGACCCCTAACAGGGCCGATGCAATGAGCCATTATGGTGTTGCCCGTGATTTAAAGGCCGGGCTTAAACAGAAAGAGGTTGAATTGGAATTAATCACCCCTTCGACCAGTCATTTTCATATTACCGATAGATCTTTAAAGTTCGATGTTTCTGTTGAGAACAAGCAATTGGCACCGAGATATTGTGGAGTGACCATTAGCAATTTAATTGTTCAATCTTCTCCTAATTGGCTAAAAAACAGATTACAATCTATTGGCCTTAGCCCAATCAACAATATAGTTGATGCGACAAATTATGTTTTACACGAAATGGGGCAACCTTTGCATGCCTTTGATGCGGACAGGATATTTGGTAAAAAAGTTATTGTCAAAACAATGCCAAAGGGTACCAGATTCATGACCTTGGATGGTGTCGAGAGGGAACTCCATGAAGAGGATTTAATGATCTGCGATGCTGAAAAGCCCATGTGCATTGCCGGGGTTTTCGGAGGAATAAATACCGGCGTCACCGAGAATACCAATTCAATTTTCTTGGAAAGTGCCTATTTTGACCCCATATCAATTCGTAAAACAGCAAAAAGACACGGATTGAATACCGATGCTTCATTCAGGTTTGAACGGGGTATTGACATCAACAATGTAGAATTTAGCCTTAAAAGAGCAGCACTTCTTATAAAGGAAATTGCTGGGGGTGATATTAGTTCTGATATTGTAGATCTGTATCCGAAAAAGAAAAATGACTTTGAGGTTTTTCTCAGATTCAATAAGATTTTCAAACTAATTGGTCAGGAAATTCCCCGGGATACTATAAAGTCAATATTGGCTTCATTAGAGATTAAAGTCAAAAATGTTACGGAGACCGGACTGGGTTTGATAGTTCCTTCATTTAGGGTCGATGTGCAACGTGAAGCAGATGTTATCGAAGAGATCTTAAGGGTTTATGGTTATAATAATATCGATTTTAAGGATAAGTTGAATGCGTCCATAGCACCAATTTCAAAATTCGAAGATTATAAATTACAGGACAAGATCGGGGATTTCTTGGCAGCTAGGGGTTTTTACGAAATAATGACCAACAGTCTGACTTCACCCACCTATATTGACCTTATCGATGATTATAAAAAAGAACAATCCGTTGTAATGCTTAATCCATTAAGCACCGATCTATCTGTGATGCGACAAACAATGCTTTTAAACGGATTGGAGACCATATCTTACAACATCAATAGAAAAAACCAGAATCTTAGATTTTTTGAATTTGGTAAAACCTATCATTCCTATTCTGATAAACGCGTTGAAAACAAACATTTAAGCCTTCTGATTACGGGAAACAGGAATAATACAGGATGGGTTTCACCTGAGAAACAAACCGACTTTTTCTTTTTCAAATCGGTAGTTGAGAACGTTTTGAGGAGATTGGGAATTTCGAAGGTCAATTCCAACCCTTTGGAAAGTGATGTATTTACTGAAGGATTGACCTTGGTTTCCAAGAAAAAGAAAATTGTGGATTTTGGTGTAGTCAACAAATCCCTGACCAAGAAATTTGATGTGAAACAAGAGGTCTTATATGCCGATTTTTATTGGGATAATGTCATTGACTTAGTCCCTAAGAGCGAAGTAAAGTTCAAGCCCATTCCCAAATATCCCGAAGTGAAAAGGGATTTTGCCTTACTGTTGGACAATGCAGTGCGTTTTAAGGAAATCCATGACATGGCATTCCAGACTGAAAGAAGTCTTTTGAAAAGCGTGAATTTATTTGATGTCTACACCGGCGACAAACTGCCAGAAGGTAAGAAATCATATGCTGTTAGTTTTACTTTACAGGACTACAAAAGCACCCTTACAGACAAACAAATAGACAAGATTATGTCGAAACTGCAGCAGAAGTACGAAAAAGAACTCGGAGCGGAACTAAGGTAAAAAGCTAATCTTCTTCGGTAAAATAACGCTGTCGATTTCGTGGATCACCCCATTGCATTGATTGGCATCTGCTGCGATTATCTTGGCAGAATTTCCAAATTGGTCAGTCAAGATAATATCTATGCCCTGCATGGTTGCGGTCAAATCTTCCCCTTGCACGGTGGTAAAGGTTGCCTTACCCTTGCCACTGCACATCGCCTTCAATATTTTTGAAGCGGTAAACTCCCCCGCAATAATATGATACCTCAAAATCGCCTTCAATTCCTCTTTATTCTCGGGATCTAATGGATTTGAAGAGGTATTTGAAAACATGGTTTCGAATGCCATATCTGAAGGAGCAAAAACAGTAAAAGGTCCGTCATAGCTCAGAATCTTGTCTAAATCAGCGGCTTTCATCGCTGCAAGTAAAGTGGTGTGATTTTTTGAGTTTTCAGTGTTCGAAATTATCGATTTTTCAATATCCATCGATAGAAACTTACTTTCTGAACTTAAAATATTGTCTTGGGCTGAAGCAAAAAAGGTCAAAAAAAGAGTGGACAAAGCCACCATGGGGAAATAACATTTCATTTAGGTACTATTAAGGGCTTAATAATAAAAATCCGATAAAAGGTATCGAAGGATCGACAATATACAATATAAACCCATTTGCAAGGCTGTTATACAGTGCAGTTCATAGATTTTAACATAATATTAACATGTGCTGAAATAACCACAAAATCTTACAAAAAATTTATTTGTTTAAATTTGGAAGAAAACACCGTTATATTCTATGCTATTAAAGAGAACGAACTTAGAGGAAGCTTTGGGCCGGGTTAAAATGAAAGATGTCGATGACATCGATATTCAGAAAGAGATCGAAGGGATTTTTATCGCTGAGGAACAACAAGATGCAAAAATTGGACAACGCCTCAAAGCGGAAAATGCATGCAAATTGAACGCCCTTGATTTTGATTTATTGGAGTCCAAAAAAATATACCACATAAGGCATATCAAGGAAATTTGTATTGACTATCGACTTCGGTTTTTAGATAGCAACTATTTTAAGGGCGACATTCCACAACAGGCTATCTCGAAAATAAAACAACTCGAGAAGGAACATGGAACAAATCTGAATGGATTTAAAATCGTAGCACCTTCCAAACTTTTCAAATTAAAGGATAAGGACGATCCTTTGTTGTTTGTCCCCTTGGGTAACGATTACTTTTATCTTATCCATAAATGGGGAAATGACCTCCACCCCATGAGAAAGGTATTAATGTGGCCTTTTAAGAGTATAGTAAACCTCACTTTGCTTGTTTTTATCACAAGCTATTTTGTAGCCTTGATGTTTCCATTGGGCCTTTTTACAAAAACGATTTCGGGTTATGAATTCTGGATTCTCTTTTTCTTTATGTTCAAGATGCTTGCAGCCGTGGTTATCTTTTACGGAATCGCAAAAGGTAAAAACTTTAATCCGGCCATATGGAACAGCAAATACTTTAATGCCTAACCATAAAAACTTTAGTTCTGATAAAATAGTTGGCGAGGTACTGCGTCCAGGTCAAGATTGTCCAATAACTTCGGGGTAGGCTCCAATTGTATTCTAAGCAGTCCCCCTTTGTTTTCGTTATCCATTTTTTGGTAACCCACAATCATTATATTGTTGATGTCGTCATAACTTACCATAGTGGTGTCCCCTATTTTGTATTCGAATTCCAACTGCGATGCCGTTAAGAAATTCTCGTAAAAATATAAGATGGCCAAGTTATTCGCAAAATCATAAATAGCTGGAATATTGGATTGTTCACCATCTTCATTTGGCCTTTTATAGAATAGTCTTCCTTGATCATCAAAACAATTGAATTCGGAACCATGGAATAAGGGCTCCTTACCTTCTTCATAACCGATATACTGTACACCCATGGTGTTTGAATTTAAAACCGTATGCAATTCTTGATAGGATATGATCAGGTTCTGATCCGTATCGGCAAAAATTTGTTCAACATCGTACCCCAGACCAATTTCATTGATCACCATTGAACTTGTTCCATCGATTACCGAAAGTGAAAACTCATCGGTTATTTCCAAATCAATCGTCAATACGAATAATCGATTATTTGTAAATACCATTTGTAATGGTTTCTTAGCCAACTCAATATCTACAAAACTGGTTTCCATTGAAGTGAAATCAATTACCCGCACAAAGTAGGTGTTGATTTTGGAAGTTTCTTCCAACATATAGGAAATATAAAGTCTTTCACCTTCCACTGTAATGCCTGTCACCGTCACATTACACTCGAGCATGTCATCAAAAACATTGACGATTACTGAGGTATCATCGTTAAAGTCATGAATGGTCACTTTACCAGTACAATCGGTCAATGTTGTAAAACTGGCAAAAATTGATTGTTTCGCAAACAAAACATCGGAAACAGGAACATTGGCGAACGTACTTTCCGCTGGGCTCTTTGCAATGCTCGATTCATTACTTTTTAAAAGTTGGGCAGATAAAACACCATTGCCTTCCTGTAGTAGGACATAATCTGCATTAAAGAAGGTTTCTTCTTTTTCTATTTCTTCAATCAGTTCGGAGTCTCCTGATTTGCTACAACCAAAGACTACCAATGCCAATAAGGCATAAATAATGCTGTAGGTTTTCATGATGTTACAATTTGGGGCGATAAAAACTACACGGCAACCTCGTACATCTTGCTACGCTGCTCTTTTATAGTCTTATCAGACATATATTCATCAAACGTTAAATATCTGTCAATGTTGCCTTTAGGGGTCAATTCTATAATACGATCTGCCACAGTTTGGGCGAATTCATGATCATGGGTTGTGAACAACACTGTTCCCTTGAAATTCTTCAATGAATTATTGAATGCCGTGATACTCTCAAGATCAAGATGATTCGTGGGTTCATCCAACATTAACACATTGGCGCGTAGCAACATCATTCTACTCAACATACAACGCACTTTCTCACCTCCAGAAAGTACGGTACATTTTTTCAAGGCCTCCTCTCCGCTAAACAGCATTTTGCCCAAAAAGCCCCTTATATGTACTTCCTCCCTTTCTTCCTCGGTCTTTGCCCATTGGCGCAACCAATCTACAAGATTAATATCCTCGGTAAAGAAGGCCGAATTATCTGCAGGTAAATACGATTGACTAGTTGTAACTCCCCATTGAAATTTACCACTATCTTGTTTTTTGTTTCCATTCAATATTTCATAAAAGGCTGTAGTTGCCCTAGAATCCCTTGAAAGAACCGCTACTTTATCGCCTTTTGCCAAATTAATATTGACATTTTGGAACAATAGATCCCCGTCTTCAGATATCGCTGACAAGCCTTCAATGTTCAAAATTTGGTCCCCTGCCTCCCGCTCGCGATCAAAAATTATTGCGGGATACCTTCTGCTTGACGGCTTAATATCTTCTACCTTCAATTTTGCTAGCATTTTCTTCCTGGAGGTCGCCTGCTTGCTTTTTGCAACATTGGCACTAAAACGCATAATGAATTCCTGCAATTCTTTGGCCTTCTCCTCAGCTTTTTTATTTTGCTGGGCTCTTTGACGGGCTGCCAATTGGCTACTTTCATACCAGAACGTATAGTTTCCGGAAAATAAGTTCATTTTACCAAAATCAATATCGGCTACATGCGTACAAACCGCATCTAGGAAATGCCGATCATGTGAAACCACGATTACCGTATTTTCATAGTCTGCCAAAAAGTTTTCCAACCAACTAATGGTTTCATAATCCAAATCATTGGTGGGCTCATCCATTATAAGTACATCCGGATTCCCAAATAAGGCTTGGGCAAGCAAGACCCTGACTTTTAATTTTGAATCCAAATCGGCCATTTGGATATAATGCAATTCTTCATGAATACCAAGATTGGATAACAGGGCCGCAGCATCACTATCGGCATTCCAACCATTCATTTCCTCGAATTGTACTTGAAGTTCCCCAATTTTATCAGCATTCTCATCGGTATAATCAGCATAAAGTGCATCAATCTCATTCTTAATTGCAAACAAGGATTTATTGCCCATAACCACAGTCTCCAATACGGTGTGTTCATCAT
>JAHHKH010000141.1 GCA_018679695.1 Maribacter sp. | reverse complement strand
AAGGATACTCCAAATAAAGATGATAAAATTGTTATCCTTGGCGGTGATAACTACCGGATAGGCATGGGAGGTGCGGCTGTTTCCAGTGCAGATACAGGGGAATTTAGCTCGGCGATAGAATTAAACGCGGTACAGCGTTCTAATCCAGAGATGCAGAAAAGAGCGGCCAATGCCGTAAGGGGAATGGTTGAAAGCGAGGAAAATCGAATAGTCTCAATCCATGATCATGGTGCCGGTGGACACCTCAATTGTTTATCTGAATTGGTTGAGGATACAGGTGGGAAAATAGATTTGGACAATTTGCCCATTGGCGATCCAACCCTGTCGGCAAAGGAAATTATCGGCAATGAATCCCAAGAACGTATGGGGTTGGTTATTGGTCAAAAAGATGTGGCCCTATTGCATCGCATCGCAGATCGGGAGCGTTCCCCAATGTATGTAGTTGGTAACGTTACTGGGGACCATAAATTTACCTTCGAATCAAGTGTAACCGGAGAAAAGCCCATGGACTTGGATTTAGCGGATATGTTCGGCAGCTCTCCAAAGACAATCATGAACGATGTTACGGTTGACAGGAATTATGGGAATGCCATTTATAATTTGGAGCACTTTCACGATTATCTTGATCAAGTATTGCAATTGGAGGCGGTAGCCTGTAAAGACTGGTTGACCAACAAGGTAGATCGCTGCGTTGGAGGACGGGTGGCAAAACAGCAATGTACGGGTCCTTTACAACTTCCGTTGAACAATTGCGGGGTTATGGCCCTTGATTTCAAGGGCAAGGATGGTATTGCTACTTCTATTGGCCATTCTCCAATTTCAGGATTGATCGACCCAGTTGCCGGAAGTAGAAATAGTATAGCGGAGTCATTGACCAATATTATTTGGGCCCCTTTAAAAAATGGACTAAAATCTGTATCCCTTTCCGCCAACTGGATGTGGCCTTGTAGGAACGAAGGTGAAGACGCTCGTTTGTACGAAGCCGTAAAAGCGGTATCGGACTTTGCAATAGAACTAGGTATAAATGTGCCTACCGGGAAGGATTCCCTTTCAATGAAACAGAAATATAAAGATGGTGATGTTCTTTCCCCGGGAACTGTTATAATTTCTGCCGCAGGACATTGCGATGCGATTACTAAAGTTGTTGAGCCGGTTTTACAAAAAGAGGGAGGACCTATATTTTATATAAATCTATCACAAGACCAATACAAAATTGGAGGGTCTTCCTTTGCCCAGATACGTAACAAAATAGGAAGTGAGGCCCCAACAATAACCGATGCTACTTATGTTAAAACCGTATTCAATGCCATGCAACAGGCTATTAGGGCAGGACATGTTTTAGCGGGACATGATGTTGCAAGCGGGGGATTAATTACAACATTGCTGGAAATGTGTTTTGCTGATGTTGATTTGGGAGCCAACGTGGATTTAACACCTCTCGGAGAATCGGATAGCATTAAACTATTATTTTCAGAGAATGCAGGAATTGTTTTTCAAGCCAAAGATGAATCCCTATTTAATATTCTCAAGGATGCACATATTGATGTGAAAAGAATTGGTGAAGTGGTCAATGAAGCCAAACTCAGTATTCGAAACAATGGAATGGAATTGGGACTTAATGTCGCTTCCTTAAGGGATAGCTGGTACAAAACATCGCTTTTGCTCGACCAGAAACAGACCGCGAACAATCTTGCTCAAGACCGATTCGATAATTTTAAGAATCAGCCGCTGCTCTATTCGTTTCCTAAAATATTTAACGGTCAATTACCTGGTGTAAACAAAGCCAGACCCAAAGCAGCGATTCTCCGTGAAAAAGGAAGTAATTCGGAACGTGAGATGGCCAATGCAATGTACTTGGCGGGTTTTGATGTAAAAGACGTACATATGACCGATTTAATTTCAGGTCGTGAAACGTTAGAAGACATTCAGTTTATTGGAGCTGTGGGGGGATTCTCAAACTCTGATGTTTTGGGCAGTGCAAAAGGCTGGGCGGGTGCATTCAAATACAATGAAAAAGCAAATACAACATTGAAGAATTTCTTTTCACGTCCCGATACATTATCGGTTGGCATTTGCAATGGCTGCCAATTATTCATGGAATTGGATTTGATAAACCCTGATCATAAGAACCATGGAAGAATGTTACATAACGATTCGCATAAACACGAAAGTAGTTTTACATCGGTAAAAATTCAAAAGAACAATTCGGTAATGCTCTCAAACATGGCTGGGACTACATTGGGAGTTTGGATATCACATGGTGAAGGGAAATTTAGTTTGCCACATGCCGAGGATAATTATGATATTGTAGCCAAGTACGGTTATGAAGGGTATCCTGCCAATCCTAATGGCAGTGATTATAATACGGCTATGCTATGTGATAAGACAGGGAGACATCTGGTAACCATGCCGCACATTGAGCGTTCTATTTTTCCATGGAACTGGGCACACTATCCTTCAGGTAATGAAGACCAGGTATCGCCTTGGTTAGCTGCTTTTGTGAATGCAAGAAAGTGGGTTGAAGAACACGCTTGATAGTTCTTAAAAACATTTATATATAAAAAGGAGCCCTATAAAGTGGGCTCCTTTTTTCAACTCAACTAACTCAACTAATTACTTTCGTTGCTTGAATAATCTGCATAAATGGCCCTCTCAAAAGCTTCCCAATGCTCAGCTTTCATCCTTTCGGGAGTAAATAAGCAAATCCCTGTCGCACCATTTTCCATAGAGCCTCTGATAGCCGTTTCTATTTCAGAAGGTAACAAGCCATGATTTTCCGGATCATTCTCGTTGGTCTTGTTTTCTGGATTTGGGCAAATAAACAGCCCACTATATATGGGTTTTGACCCATTTACAGCTGTGACTTCCTCCTTGGTGATCTCGGCCAACCAGTCTGCCCCTTTCAAATAAAAGTCGTTATAGTTCATTGGGTATATCGCATCCAAATCCCATTTATTCCATTCCTGACGTACTAATTTCTTTGCAATGGAAGGACCCGGAAATACTGCGGCATTCAAGACTTTCCCTTTGTCATGAACTACTTTTGACAAACGATTGACCATTGTGGTAATCAGATCATACCTGAACTGCTTCCATTCTTGCAACTGCGAAGGATCTTCTACCCCATTGATGTCGATTCCCGTCTTTTCCATAAAATCAGACGTACATTCTTTACAATAACAATAATCATACTCAGGAAATTCACGATCCATAACCAATCCGTATTTATCCCAAAGCCCTTCTGCCAAAATTACATCGGGAAAGCGTATGTAATCCAAATGAATTCCATCTACTTCGTCGACGGCAGCAACATTGCCGTATAAATCAGCCAAAAATTGGTAAGTACCTTCCTTATTGGGGCATAAAAACTTATAATAATCAACATATGCCGGTTTATCAAATGCCGATTCCCCCTTGCGGTTTAAGGCATATAACTGTTTATCGATTTTAGGATTTTCTGCCTGTACCATGGTTGGTATCCAAGTATGGAACTCCATTCCTGCCTTTTTGACAAGCTTCCCCACGCGCCTGTATGTTTCCGGATTGTGACCTCCATTATACATGAGTCCATCAATGCCTTTAGCCTTAAAATCATTAAACTTTGCCATCAATTCTTGATCCGTGTCATCCCCAGGGCCCCCGGTCCACGCATAAACTGGGATTTTTGAGTCTTTCTTAGCACAGGAAGCCAAGGCCAAAACCGCCAATAAAACCATGAAAATCCTTTTCATATCACAAAGTTTTAAAATTACTCTTGAACTTACTAAAAAATCAGTGTCTAAAATCAAGATCTTAGCTTAACAACATAAATGCAAATACAAACAACATTCTAAGTTATTTGTTAATCTCATTTTAGTATCCCAACTCCTTTTCCTATTTTGCAATAACCTATCAGAAACCAAGTATGCAAGAAATTACCAGACTTTTTGATTTTCCATATTACCAATTAGGGAAATACAATCTAAAAAATGCCCTTGTCTCCAAAACAAATGGCAAGTGGATCAGCACAACGACCCAAGAATACATTGACAAGGCCAATGCGATTAGCAGGGGGCTTTTAAGACTCGGTGTTGCCAAAAATGATAAAATTGCGGTAATATCGCTTACCAATAGAACCGAATGGAACATTACTGACATTGGTATTTTACAAATTGGGGGGCAAAACGTACCTATTTACCCCACAATATCACATGAAGATTATGAGTATATTTTAAATCACAGTGAAGCGAAATATTGCTTTGTTTCTTGTACCGAAGTTTTTGACAAAGTCAATGAAATCAAAAACAATGTCCCCTCTTTAAAGGAGGTTTATTCTTTTGATACCATTGACGATTGCAAGAATTGGGAAGAGGTATTGAATCTAGGTTCTGATATTACGAACCAACCTGAAGTTGAAACGAGAAAAGCCAATGTTTCTCCAAATGATCTGGCAACTTTAATATATACTTCAGGAACAACCGGGAAGCCAAAAGGGGTTATGCTTTCACATCGTAATGTGGTAAGTAATGTTATTGCAAGTGAAAAAAGGGTTCCACTAACAAAAGGGGCTTCAAAGGCGTTGAGTTTCTTGCCTGTCTGCCACATTTTCGAAAGAATGATTCTCTATCTATACCAATACTGTGGTGTGGAAATCTATTTTGCCGAATCCTTGGAAAAAATGACGGAAAATCTAAAAGAAGTAAAACCAAACGTAATGACAGCTGTTCCCAGGCTATACGAAAAAGTCTATGACAAAATTGTAACCAAGGGCAGTGAACTAAAAGGAATTAAAAAAGCCCTTTTCTTTTGGGCCATTGAAGTAGGACTAAAATATGAACCCTACGGAGCCAATGGTTGGCTATATGAACAAAAATTAAAACTTGCCCGCAAACTCATTTTCAAAAAATGGCAAGAGGCATTAGGTGGGAATTTGGAATTCATGGTATCGGGAAGTGCCGCATTACAACCAAGGTTAACGCGTATTTTTTCGGCTGCCCAAATGCCAATTATGGAAGGTTACGGTTTGACCGAGACCTCTCCAGTAATCTCGGTTAATGATGTGCGTAATGGCGGATTTAGAATAGGAACGGTAGGTAAGATCATTGACAACGTAGAAGTCAAAATCGCCGATGATGGGGAAATTTTGGCCAAAGGCCCTAATATTATGCAGGGCTATTACAAAGACCCCGAAAAAACTGCATCGGTGATGTCTGGTGAATATTTTCACACGGGGGATATAGGGGAAATTGATTCTGAAGGATTTTTGAAAATAACCGACCGTAAAAAAGAAATGTTCAAAACATCGGGAGGTAAATATGTTGCCCCGGCTTTGATTGAAAACCAGTTGAAACAGTCCCGTTTTATTGAACAGGTTATGGTGGTCGGGGAAGGTGAAAAAATGCCGGCAGCCCTGATTCAACCCGATTTTGATTTCTTGAAGGAATGGGGTAAAAGGCATGATTTGAGTTTAATAGACATGCAAGATGTTGTTAACAATGCTAAAGTATTGGCGCTATATCAAGAGGAAATAGACCAAGCAAATGAACATTTCGCCAAATGGGAGAAGGTAAAACAGTTTAAACTTACGGCTGATGCTTGGACTATAGTAGGTGGTCATCTTACCCCTACTATGAAACTTAAAAGAAAAGTGATCAAGGAGAAGTATATTGACCTGTACAATGCCATTTACCAGCATTAAAACCAAAGACTATTTCTCCTAATCAAATTGTATTTATATTTTCTTCCGAATATCAAGCCTTTGTGAATTTTGTATTTTATTGCTATTCATAGAATGATTCCGGCTTTCCATCAAAACACCATTTCCTTTCATTTTTTATCATAATTTATTATGC
>JAHHKH010000139.1 GCA_018679695.1 Maribacter sp. | reverse complement strand
GGGCCACCCTTTGGGCCGTTTCCGAACAAGGTGAGGAAACAATCCCGTCCAGACCGCAAAATTCCCTAAGAAATTAGGACTTTTTTTAGGGAACAAAATCAGACCTAAAAGAAAGGGTCAGATAAATTTCGATTATTCAAATTCCAATCAAAAAGTATTTTGTATTTATAAGGTTAGGTTGTACATTTGATACTTTTACTAAACCGATTTAGTCAAAGTTGAAGAAGATTTTTTTGAAGGATATCGCCGATGCATTGAACCTGTCGAAGACAGCAGTATCCTTAGTACTTAATAATAGGGGTGACGAAAATAAGATAAGTAAGGAGACCCAAAAGCGGATTTTGGATTTCGCCAAAAAAAACAATTATCGTCCCAATCAAATGGCAAGGGGGCTAAGTTTGGGCAAAAGTGAGACCATTGGATTGATCGTACCGAATATCTCGGATATCTTTTATGCCAGGATCGCCCATTTCGTGGAAATTAAGGCTAAGGAGTTTGGTTACAATGTTGTTTTTAGCAGTTCAAATGAAAATCCGGCAATTGAAAGGGAAATGATTTATTCGATGTTGAATAGGCAAGTAGATGGTTTGATCATTGCTTCTACCCAAAAGAATGATGAGGATATTTTGAAGTTGAAAGAGGCTAGTTTTCCTTTTGTGCTGATTGATAGGTATTATCCTAATATTAAGACCAATTATGTGATTGTTGATAATTTGGGGGGCACAAAAAATATGACTTCGCATCTGTTGAAGAATGGGAGAAAGAAAATAGGGTTTATTAGTATAAAGAGTCAACTCGATGCCTTGCTTCAAAGGCGTTTAGGCTATGAATCGGCACTTACTGAAAATGGCTTTGAAATTGAGAACAACCATATCAAGGAATTAGACCCTTTTAAGTATCAAGATGAAATGAAAGGGGCGATAAAGGATATGGTTCAAAAAGTAAACGGGCTAGATGCTATTGTATTCACAACTCATTATTTGGCGGCCTCTGGGCTAAGGGAACTTAAATTGTTGAATATAGCGGTTCCAAAAAAAGTGGCAATCATCAGCTTTGATGAACTGGGAGCATTTGATTTGGTTGAGCCACCGATTACAGCTAGCAAACAACCGGTTGAAGCTATGGGGAATGAAGCTGTGGAAATTTTGGTAAATGAAATTCTCAAGAAAGAATTAAAGATTGAAAATGAAAGGGTACTACAAACAAAACTCTTGATTCGGAAATCTTGTGGAGTATAAATTTATAAATAAACTAAACCGATTTAGTAAATATATTATTATGCAAGTTCAAGGTAAACTTCAGGCATTCAAAACATTATCGCTTTTATGTCTCGCGATGCTGGCTTATTGCAGTCTAAATGCCAAGGAGAAGGAAAATGTTCCTTTTCACGAGGGTAACGGCAATGGCCATATTCAGGAATTAAACACGAACTATGGTCTCTACACCATTTGTAAAAATGATATTGAAGGCTATAAAGAAATGCTATCTGGCTCTGAATTCTTTTTGTACCCTTCGTTGCGCGATGACGTTAACGTCTCTATGATCGCCAGGGCCACCACCGGTGAGATGGGATTTGAATTCCTTACGGGCGAGGTGCCAGTAGATTACGCCTCTGATAAGGTTACCTTTTTAATGCTCAGCGATATTGATTTGAACCTAAGGGAGTCTTTCGATATTCATGTGAACGACAAGCACCTACTGACTTTTAACTCCAATGAAGATGGCAGCCTTTCCGTAACGGACAATCCTGGGAATGGCGATGCACAGTATGTTTTGATAAGGCGGGATGGCAACGGTGATGGTATAGGCGTTTTTCGGTTGACGGTTCCCACTTCCATAGTGGAAAAAGGTAAGAGTGCAAAAATAAAGTTCAACGGCCATAAAAAGAATTCGAACTGTTGGGTCATGATCTTCAAAGGAACCGATGTGGTTGAACGTATAAAAATGTCAGTCTCCGATGAGGCGGCCTTCTTGATCAAACAAATAAATGAAATGTTGTTTGTTGATGCACCTGCCCATTTTAACGGTAAGCAAGTCTATTTGATTAGTGATGGTAAAAAAAGTAAGATAAAAAAATTCAAGACCCAAGGGAATATGTCTAAGGCATCGTTCAGTCTTAAACCTCCAAAGAAGCGTTTTTCAATAGTATATGACGGCAAGGAAATAGCACTGGATTTTGAAAAAGGAGATGGCACCTTGTCAAAAACGGATATAGAAGGTAAATATCTGTACCATCATAGGACCAATTATAACCAGGGTTGGTATGCATCCTTGACCATATTGTATAAGCCCGAGTTTTACGAAACCTATGATGACTTTTTTGATAGGGGATATGAAGACGGAACGGTGTCCATCATGAACTCAAGCCATCAGGACATCGCATGGGTAGATCGGCCTGAAGTATGTATAATCCTCAGGGATACGCTACTCCTGAAACCTGTTATTAACGATGCCTTCGAAAGGGAGGATTACGGCTTTGATATTGAAGATGGCCTGATTCTAAGGGAATATTTGGAAAGGCATCCTGATGCAAAAGAACGTCTTACCACCTTATTGAACAAGAAATTAATATCTGTTGGAGCTACCTATAACTGCCCTTATGAGGATATGTATGATGCGGAAGATCAAGTACGACAATTGTACCTGGGTAAAAAATGGGTTAAAAAGACCTTTGGAGGTTACGATTCCAAGGTGTATTGGAATGTTGATGTTCCGGGGAAATCACTGCAGACTCCCCAGATACTTAAAAAGGCGGGCGTAGACTATATGAT
>JAHHKH010000136.1 GCA_018679695.1 Maribacter sp. | reverse complement strand
GGTGAGGAACTCCAAAACAGCAATACTTCCGATTTTGTTTTCGATATACCCGCATCCATAAGCTATATTAGCCAGTTTATGACACTACTGCCTGGGGATATAATTTCAACAGGTACTCCCTCTGGAGTTGGATTGGGTTTTGATCCACCACGATATTTAAAACCCGGGGATGTTGTTGAATTGGGGATTGAAGGTTTGGGGACCTCGAGGCAAGTGGCTAGGGCCTATTGAATAAGGGTCAATAATAGTCAAGGGTACAATACCATGCAGCTTGTCACAGTCCACAGCATCTTCGAGTGGTGAATCTAGAAATCCAATCCGCTGTTCCGAGCGTAGCCAGCAGTGCAAGAATTTAAGGTTATATAGTTGTACAGCGTTATTTTTCATTTTTTTCTAAATCGATCCAGTCCTCATAAGAAATCACTACCTTTTCGGGTCTTGATTTTCCATCTAAAATTCCAATAAATTCAAGCGAGTGTCCGTCAGGGTCATCAAAGTAAATTGCAATCGCAGGTACCCAAGCAAATACCATAGGCCGTTCTGTTCCATCGTTAAAAAAGTTTCGACATTTTAAATTTCGCGATTTTAAGTATTTAACCGATTCATTTAATATCCAATCAGGTTCACATTCAAAAGCAAAATGTCGGATATCAATTTCTTCTTTTGGTTTTTCCCATAAGCCTAACATAGCCTGTTTGTCTTTTCCAATCCAGAAGAAAGCTGCTCTTCGTTCCTCCTCATAGTGGCATTGTTTCAGTTCAAGAACTTTACCATAAAATTCAATGGAACGTTCAATTTCAGCAACAAATAAATGGGTTTCGTATAGTCCTATGATCATCAATTTTCATTTTATCCAATGCCAATGTTGGCATTTCGTATTTTATTTTTTTCGTTTGTAATGATTCTGTGTAATTTGATTCAAAAATGTTTTTGTATTGATTAATTCAAATTTCAATTCGTTTGGAAGTTCTGAAAATAAAGGAGAACCGCTACCCAATAATATCGGAATTGTCGTAATTATCATGTCATCAATTAAATCAGCTTTTAGAAAACTTTGTATTGTAGTACCTCCATCTATGTAAAGTCGATGATATCCTTTTTCATAAATCCGTTCTAAAATTTCCGTCAATGATCCTTTAACCAAAAAAGCGTATTCTTTATGACTTTCCGGTATGTCTTTTAAAGTATTGCTCAACACGAATACTGGCTTGTCATATGGCCAATCGACATCCAATCCGCATACAGTTTCAAAAGTTGTTCTCCCCATAACAAGAGCGTCGATATCGTTGGTAAATTCCACATATCCCATATCGTCATTATTGGGATTTGGTGTAGAATGAAGCCAATCAATCCCTCCATTTTTATCAGCGATATATCCGTCTAAACTTGTCGCAATAAACACACTGTTCTTCTTTTTCATTTTATTACTGCAATGGGTTATAGCTATTGTTTTGAAAGTTTATTGAGTTTTCAATGCGATAAAAACTCTCGAATATCGTTAGACAATCTTATGAAATCAGGTTCGTGTGTGTACATCATATGGCCTCCTTCGTAATACGTCATTTTTATTTTATCCCTCTCTATTCCGTTGCGGGAAAAAGTATACTCAGCATCGAAAAAAGGTGTTATCAAATCAAAGTAGCCACTGGCGACCATGACTTTCATTTTGGGGTTCCGCCTCATTGTCTCGGCCAATTTTCGACTAACATTAACAAAGGAAGGCTCCCATTGTTTCCCTTCTGGAATAAGTCTCCAATTCCAATTTTTATAGATTTTATCATTTGAAGTAATATAGGGACGATTCATTTTTACATTAAGCTCTGATGCCAAATAATGATTCAGGGCCGCAGTATACGCGGCACTTATCTGGTAGCTTGATGCATCTCCAAGATGCGGGCCATCGGATAATTTATCAATTTCATTCCCCATAAAACGACCATCTAATCTACCAAGAGCAAGACCCTGATCTGCAAGCAGTTCCTTTTGAAATCTATGCATTAAAACCTTCAGGTCCGATTTTAAAATGTAATCCTTATCAAGACCTGTAAAATAACTCAACTTTTCAGCCGCCTCATTTTTCTCAACTTCATTAAGCAAAGAACCTCTATATAGAACAGAAGCATAAGAATTATAAGTGTACTTTCTGCACTCCTCAATAAATGATTCCAGTATTTTACCCTGACCTGCTTTTTTATGATACCAGGCAGTCGCAGCCATACTCGGTAAATAGGTGAGATAAGAAGTTATATTATCCTGAACAGATGTTGATCCAGCATAATCAAGGGCTTGAGAAATAAGTATTAAGCCATTTAATGCCATATTTTGACCGTCTTTCTCTAAAGCATTGGCCACGGTAACTGCTCTTATTGTGCCAAAGCTTTCGCCAGCAATATATTTTGGTGAAAACCAACGGTTATTTTCAGTTATCCATAGTCTTATAAATTTTGCAATGGATTTGGCATCCTCGTTCAGCCCCCAATAGTCTTTAACTTCACCTTTACCAACAACCCGGCTATAGCCAGTGCCAACAGGATCAATAAAAACAATATCCGACAGATCAAACAATCCATTTTCATTATTCACTAAATTATAGGGTGCTGCTCCATCATCTTCTATTGCGTCCGAGTTTACCTTTATCAATTTAGGACCAAACATCCCCATATGCAGCCACACCGATGCCGATCCTGGACCTCCATTAAAAACAAAAGTGACCGGGCGTTTTGCATAATTACTTACTCCTTCCTGCACATAGGCAACAGACCATATAGAAGCAACTGGTTTTTCAGATTCATTCTTTAAGTATGTTTCTGATGCAATGGCTTTATATTTAATTGATTTACCCCCGCTTGTTATTTGATGCGTGCTGATAAATGACTTAGGTTCCGGCACAGCGATTGAATCTTGTTTTTTTTCTTGTGCTGAGATAGCTATCGAAAAAATTAGGAAAATGGAAAGTGTATTAACTTTTATCATAGGTCGTATTTTAGTAGTTTATAAATATAGTCGATTCTTGGTGGATTAAATGCACCTCGAAGCGGTCATGCACCCCGGTTTCATGCCAATGCAGTGATCAATAGCGTAATCCGTATCCGAAAGCGCCCTGCAACTGGCAAATTTCTGCAGCGAATGAAGCAGCTTTCCCGAGAGCATTTTCAATCAACGAGGCTTGCTGAACTCTGGGGTTCCCTTTACCTTCCACATAGGTGATAAGGAATGCGGTGATAAAGGCATCTCCTGCCCCGAGCGTATCTGTAGGTTTCTCTGCTTGGGGGGCCTGTCTAAACCAGGACTGACCATCGAACAGAATGACTTCGTGCGGACCCCTTGTGGCGATTGCAAGTTCACAGCCACCATTCACCGCTTTTTCAAGAAGTTCCATCGCTGCCTCTTCTGTCCAATCGGCACAGGAAAAAAAACCAATATCGATGTTTTGGCACAGGGATAGTGCATAAT
>JAHHKH010000135.1 GCA_018679695.1 Maribacter sp. | reverse complement strand
CCTGAAGGAACAGGTGATACCCATTATAGTATTATGCGTGGTACCAAGAGTAATCTGATTATCAAGCAGACGAAAGCCGAAGATTTTAAGCCTACCTTGTATATTGAAGTTTTGGATGAAACGAATTTTGAAGAAAGATTCAATCGTGCCTTAAGCAATGAAATAGGTGAATTATTTCCCGGTACAACCGGGGACAAATTATCGAGTACGTTATGGAGAATCAATATACCAAACACACTCAAGCTAGGCCATGAAGCCCATTTTGCACAAGTAACCGAGAATTATCTCAATTATTTAAAAAGCGGGGATTTGCCCAAGTGGGAAGTGCCCAATATGATAACAAAGTACTATACGACTGTACAAGCCTTTAAATTGGCAACGCGAAACACAAATTAATAAAAGTATGAATCAATTGTTCAATATAAAAGATAAATGTTATGCCCTCTCAGGTGGCACTGGAACTCTTGGGGGCTCTATCGCAACCTATTTAGTCGAGAATGGGGCCAAGGTCATATTATTGGGTAGGTCAGCAAATAAATTGGATGTCAAATGCGATGAACTAAATACAATTAATGATGGTTTTGCAACCTCCTTTTTGGTCGATGTTCTTAATGAGGAAGAGCTGATTGCCGTAAAGAATAAAATCGCCGATAAGCATGAAAAACTGGATGGGCTTATTAATCTGGCGGGAGGAAATGTTCCTGGTGCCACCTTGACTGAAGGCCAAACTATCCTTGATCTTAAATTGGAGGATACAAAAAAGGTCATAGAAATTAACTTATATGGGACCGTGATACCTACGGTAGTTTTAAGTGAAATGATGGCCAAACAAGGTCACGGTTCGATCATAAATATTTCTTCTATGGCTTCAAAGCAAGCTATTTCGAGGGTATTGGGCTATTCTGTAGCAAAAGCGGGAGTAGATATTTTTACCAAATGGATGGCTAATGAAATGGCCTCAAAATTCAACAATACCATAAGGGTAAATGCGATTGCCCCTGGTTTCTTTATCGGCAATCAAAACAAAAGATTGTTAACAGATGAAGATGGCAGTTATACTGTTCGAGGTGAACGGATAATAGCGAATACTCCCATGGGTCGTTTTGGGCAGGCTTCGGAACTGAATGGAATGGTGCATTATCTGCTATGTGAGGCCTCAAGCTTTGTTACAGGTGGGATTTTCGAAGTTGATGGTGGGTTTAGTTCGTTTTCCGGGGTATAACTATAAGGTGAAAATAAAATTATGGTTTAACACCCCATTTCTTAGTTATTTGAATACCATTGGATCTTCTCAAGCAGTAAGAATAGCTCTATATTCAATATAAAAGGTTTCCAACTTTTTCATATTGGTATTCAAAAAGGACATGGCCTCTTGCCAGGTATTTTTATTATGGATGGATACGTTGGTTTTTTCCACATATAACCTTGAAATTTCCTTTTCATTTTCTAGAAGATAGGAATCTTCGAAAATGGCATCGGGCAAGTATTCCTCAATCACTATGTATTTTAAGGACGATAATTTCTCCCATAAATCAATTCTTTCTTCCAAATCTGGAAGCTCTATATCCAAGGAAACCATGGCTTTTTTGATGTTAAAATGGAATTTTAGTGACAATCCTTTTGTTTTGGTATCGTATAATATCCATTTTCGGGGGTACGATTTACCAAATGAGGTCCAGAATTCCTGTCGTAACCGTTTAGAATCTTCTCTACTGAACATTTATAAAATGTATGCAATTCCTATTCCCAAGGTAATAACGACCAATTTTCGCAGATTGAATTTATGGCCTTCGGAACTTTCAAACAAAATGACCGTTGAAATATGTAAAAACACGCCAATTACAAGTGCTGTAATCGGGGCATAATACCTTGTGGCAAATTCAAAAGTTGAAGCCAAATAACTTCCAAGAGGCGTCATCAACGAGAATAGAACAACAAATAAAAGTGCGTTGAAAAATTTTATTTTTGAATTCAGCAAGAAGATGCTTAGGATAATGGCAATGGGTATTTTATGGATCAAGACGCCATAGAGTATGGTGCTGTGCTGTTCAATTGGAAAGCCCTCAAGCAAGGAATGAATAGATAAACTTATAAATAACAACCAAGGAAAATTGGTCTTTTCATGGTCTAGGTGTACATGGCCATGTTCGGCACCTTTAGAGAAAAACTCGAGAAATATCTGTAATAAAATCCCCAGCATTACAAAGACACCTATTGTCTTGGAGTTTGGTTGTTCATAGACTGCGGGGAAAAGTTCAAAAATGGTCAATGCCAGTAAAAATGCTCCGCTGAATGCCAATAAAAGCTTAAAATGCTCTTTGTTTTTAGGTCTTGTGACATATACGAAGGTAAAACTTAACAAAACCCCGAGAATGAGCAATACGTAGGTCATTAATGTTGGTTTAGGTATAGGTTCAATTTAGTCCCACATACTGTGGATGGCATAAAAATACTGTATTTTTGTCGCAATCTTTGAAAAGCATATGAACAATAATTTTGGAATGTTGGCCAAAACCTTGTACGGTTTTGAGGAGCTTTTAGCGAAAGAATTGCGCAATCTTGGTGCCGGTAATGTTAAAGAAGGTGTTCGTAGTGTTTCGTTTGAAGGGGATACCGGTTTTATGTATAAGGCCAATCTTTGTTTGAGAACCGCAATTAAGATCATAAAACCCATTCATTCGTTCTCTGTTCGGAACGAAAATGAGCTTTACAGGAAAGTATATCAAATGGATTGGTCTGATGTACTAACAGCGGATTCAACTTTCGCAATAGACACAACCTTGTTTTCCGATGTTTTTACGCATTCACTTTATGTTTCACAGAAAATAAAGGATGCAATTGTAGATAAATTTCGGGATACGGATGGGAAAAGACCAAACGTAGATGTTAAATTTCCTGATATTCGTATCAATGTTCACATACATAAGGAGCATTGTAATATTTCCTTGGATAGTTCTGGTAGATCATTGCATCATCGAGGCTATAGGACGGCTACGAACATTGCCCCAATAAACGAGGTTCTGGCGGCTGGCCTCTTATTATTAAGTGGATGGGACGGACAATCGGACTTTCTCGACCCGATGTGTGGTAGCGGAACTTTTTTGACGGAAGCTGCCATGATAGCATGTAATATCCCGGCTAACATAAATAGGAAGGAATTTGCTTTTGAAAAGTGGGAAGATTTCGATGAAGTACTCTTTCAAAAGATCATTGACAGTAGTTTGAATAAAACCCGTGAGTTTCATCATAAAATTGTGGGCTATGATAAAGCCCCATCCGCGGTTCGAAAGTCCATTGAGAATATTGCCAATGCCAATCTTTCGGAATATATTACCGTTGAGCGAAAGAATTTTTTTGATACCGCGAAGTATACCGAAAAACATTTACATATGGTTTTCAATCCTCCTTATGGCGAGCGTCTTAACCTCGACATGGAGGAGTTTTACGCAGCTATTGGCGATACGCTTAAGCAGCAATACCCCGGAACAGACGCCTGGTTTATTACTTCGAACTTGGAGGCACTTAAATTTGTTGGATTACGTCCATCGCGAAAGATAAAAGTATTCAATAGCCATTTGGAATCGCGTTTGGTGAAATATGTGATGTATGAAGGCAGCAAAAAAGCAAAATTTCAAAACAAGGCTTAATTTTTAAATCTAATGTTTTTACCTATGTTTTGGTAACCTATTCTTCATTTTGATTTTCGATTTCCAACGCTTTCTTTTTCTTCCCCTTCTTGTACAAAGGAATCATATAAGTCAATGAATAGTTGTAACCTACCCCAAACTTGCTATCATCGGTTACCTTGTTGAATCCTGGAATAAATAAGTTTGGAAATTCTTCAGCCTCCTTGGTATTCATTAAAAATCCAATTCGAACACTTCCGCCTAAATAAATATTGGCAAATAACTCAGCTTTCAAACCAACAACAAATTCGAGCCAAGAGGCATTCAAACCATCATATTCAATCGCTTCAGAGGAACCGATTGGAAATGTATCCGGGTTCCAATATCTATTGGTGTCAAAATATTGAAAGTTGTTCAGTGTTTGGCTCAAACTGCTGTAGGCGTATCGACCGCCGATAAAAATTGCATTGTTCATTCCATACCAATTCTCATAGGTATTATAATCAACACCTATTTTAATATAACTGCCGGAAGTAGTGAAATTGTAAAGATCTTCCTGTTTGGTTTTCTTTTCGTTACCCAACTCACCAGCGATAAAGAGTTTTTGTGTCAAGCGATAATCCCCCACGATCTCAAGGCCCGAGTAATCGTCACCCGTTTGTGCAATGATTAAACGGCTAAGGTCTAACCCCACTCTTAATCCGTAGGTTTGTTTTTGAACAAGCGTATCCTGGGGGTTAAGATTAATTTGTTCATCTTGAGCCCATCCAATTGAAAAGCACAATAAAAATAGTATGCTAATGGAATATCTTAACATGGGCAGTTTCTGAATTTTCGACGGTTGACGATATTACCTCAATAGAATTTATCCAATTATCACTGTCTGTGGTTAGGATCGGTGTTATATTTTCATAGTTGGCGATAAATCCACAGGCTCTTGATACAAAAACCTCTTTGGTTTGATGATCAATGGTTAAGGTATCTGTATTTCCAACTTCTACCTCATCTTCATCTGCTGAATTGGCAATTAGTAAATACGATGTACTGGGACTATCGGATCTTAAGGGAATTGCCAATGAATCTGCTGTGCTTCTATCAGCATAAGTATCCACATTTGAGCTTTGCCCCAAACCTATAACCCGTAACGTAGTGACATTTTTTGTGCTTGCAGTGTCGGTCGCATTATAAAAGCGAATTACCAATAAGGGCGTATCTCCGTCAACACATATATCATCTTTTTCGCAGGCAGCGAAAGAAATGATACCCAAAACAATGATAAAAGCAATTTTTATTCTATTCATTTAGCTATAACTTTTCCAAAAGTACAACATTTTCCACGTGATAAGTTTGTGGAAACATATCCACAGGCTGCACTTTTGTTATCCTATATGAAGGTTTCATTAATTCCAGATCCCGTGCCTGGGTTGCGCTATTACAGCTTACATAAACGATCTTTTTTGGGGCTATATCCAATATTTGTTGAACGACCTCTTTATGCATACCATCCCTTGGGGGATCGGTTATAAGAACATCGGGAGTCCCATGGGTTTCAATAAAGGTTGCATTGAATACTTTCTTCATATCGCCAACAAAAAAATCGACATTTTCAATTCTATTGTTTGTCACATTCCCATGGGCATCCTCAATAGCCTTTGCTACTGATTCGATACCAATTACTTTTTTTGCATTTTTTGAAATGAAAAGGGCAATGGTTCCCGTTCCTGTATAAAGATCATAAACCAATTCTTTCCCAGTAAGTCCGGTAAATTCCCGGACCACCTTATACAATTCATGGGCCTGTTGGGAATTGGTTTGGTAAAAAGATTTTGCATTGATTTTAAATCGCAGTCCCTCCATTTCTTCAATGATATGGTCTCGCCCTCCAAAACAGTGGACCTGTTGGTCATAAATTGTATCGTTCTGTTTTTTATTGATGACATATTGTAAGGAATTGATTTCAGGAAAAGAATCCTTTATATAATTCAATAAAAGCACTCTTTTTTCACTGTCCTCCTCAAAGAATTGGATTAATACCATAATTTCGCCAGTAGATGCTGTACGAATCATTAAGGTACGGAGCATACCATGTTGATTTCTTGGATTAAAAAAAGAGATATTGTTTTCAAGGGCGAAATTTTTTATTGCCAAACGAATGGTATTCGATGGGTCTGCTTGTAGATAACACTTTTTAATATCCAATATCTTGTCCCACATCCCCGGAATATGAAATCCCAAAGCATTCTTATCCGTTATGTCAATATCGGATCGTATTTCTTCCAAGGTCAGCCATCGACTATCAGAAAATGAGAATTCCATTTTATTTCGATAGAAATACTGCTCTTTTGACCCTATAATTGGATTTAATTCAGGCAAATCCAGATGACCTATGCGACGAAGGTTGTTTTCAACTTCTTTCTGTTTATAATACAATTGATGTTCATAGCCCATATGCTGCCACTTGCAACCGCCACATACTCCAAAATGTTCACATCGAGGGTCAACACGTTTATCGGAATACAAATGGAATTTTATAGCGCTTCCTTCATAAAAGGCTTTCCGTTTTTTAGTGGTCTGAACATCAACTACATCACCAGGTACGGTATTGGTC